>JAIBAQ010000284.1 GCA_019695095.1 Candidatus Hydrogenedentota bacterium | reverse complement strand
CACGGCGGCACCGTTAGCGTAACAAGCGCCGCCAACGAAGGCAGCACCTTTACGATAGACCTTCCGACCCGCACCTCGTAATCAGAGGAATCTCCCAATACGTGTTGGTCTTCGCGTTCGTCCGCGTTCGTCCGCGTCTGTCCGCGTCTGTCCGTGTCTGTCCGTGTCTGTCCGTGTCTGTCCGTGTCTGTCCGTGTCTGTCCGTGTCTGTCCGTGTCTGTCCGTGTCTGTCCGTGTTCGTCCGTGTTCGTCCGTGTGTCCGTGTCAGCCCTCAACCCGGCTCACCGTCACAAGCTCCCCTTGCCGAATCCGCCCCAACTCGTTCGGATCCCCCTCAATCTTCCCCACGATATTCACCGCCGTCACCAAACGGCACTCATCTCCCGTCGACGCCGGGGTCGGTCCATACGGCAATGCCAGCGATCGCCCCTGCACCCAATAACACATCGTTCCCGGCTCCACAACATCCACGGCATCCGCCGCACGATGCGCGTCGACGGGTAGCGAGAAGTAAACTTCCTTTCCCCACACCTGCGCTTTCGCCGAATACGGCAACGCTTCAGCAATCGCCTTCGCCGTATTCGTTGCGTTCAGCTCCCCTAGAAGCTCTCCGCCCTTCCAAGCAATTCGTATCCGCATTATTTTGACTCCAGCCATACTCGCATGTGGGCGCCCTGCGCACCCTGACACAGCATAGTACGCGGTCATATCGCCCGGTCAAGAAGACGATCTCGCGTCACCGGATGGCTAGCTATGCGGCAAAACTCAATAACGTCCCATTCACAGCATCATCGCACCCGCCCGCTTGACGATAGCTTGCACATCGACGTCACCGTTCAACGTTCCATACTCTTCGCCGCATTCGCGCCCCAGACGCGACGCGCAAAACGCCGCGCTCACATACTCCGGCGAATGCTTGATCAGCAGCGACGCCTGAAACAACAGCGCAAGCATCTCGGCAATCCGCCGAGCGCGCGCTTCTAGCGTCGAGTGCCCGTCAATCATTGCGTGCGCCGTATTCAAGAAGCGATCATATCTCGGATCGTTCCTTCTGGCCGTGTCCAATTCCTGCATAAACGACGACAACGCGTCCGGTTCGCGCAACGCCCGCAACACATCCAGACACATGACATTTCCCGAGCCTTCCCACACGGAATTCACCGGAGCCTCGCGGTACAAACGCGGCATGATCGATTCTTCCACGTAACCCGCGCCCCCCATGCACTCCAGCGCTTCCGAAATCATCGCGGGCGCGCGTTTGCACACCCAGTACTTCATAACCGTCGTGGCAAGCCGCGCATACGGCCGCCTGCCGGAGTTGATCTCCGTCTCGTCGTACACGTGCGCAAGCCGTGCCATCGCCAACGTCGCTGCCTCGGACTCCAACGCCAGATCGGCCAACACATTCTGCATTAACGGCTGGTAGATCAATGTGTTTCCAAACGCAGATCGGTGCTTGCAGTGATGAATCGCCTGCACCAACGCTTGCCGCATCAACGCAGACGACCCGATCACGCAGTCCAATCGCGTATGATTCACCATCTCGATGATCGTTGGCACGCCGCGCCCCTCTTCTCCAACCATGCGCGCATACGTATTCCGATACTCGATCTCGCTCGATGCATTCGACCTATTGCCCAGCTTGTCCTTGAGCCGCTGAATGTAGAAGTGATTTCGCGAACCGTCCGGCAACCACCGCGGTACCAGGAAACAACTCAACCCTTTGTCTGTCTGCGCAAGACTCAGAAATGCATCGCACATCGGCGCTGAACAGAACCACTTATGTCCAGTCAACAGATACTCCTGCCCCGCCCCCCCTATCGACATCGGCACGGCTCGCGTCGTGTTCGACCGCACATCCGATCCACCCTGTTTCTCCGTCATCGCCATTCCCATCAAACATCCCATCTTCTCGTAAGACGGAATCATCCGGGAATCGTACGCGGTCGACGTCACACGCGGAATCCACTCCGCCGCGATCTCCGGCTGTGCGCGCAACGCGGGCACCACCGCAAACGTCATCGTCAGCGGACATCCCACGCCCGCTTCCGTTTGCGAAAGCAGATAGTGCTTTGCCGCGCGCGCCACATGCGCCCCCGGTCTCCGATGATTCCACGGCAACGCATGCACCTCGGCCTCAACTCCAGTCTTCATGAGTTCATGCCACGCGGGATGGTACTCGACCTCATCGATTCGGTTGCCGAACCGGTCATGGGTCTTCAGTTCAGGAGTGTACTTGTTCGCGAGGTGCCCGAGATGGAGGAATTCGGACCGCGTGGTCTTCTCTCCGAACGCGCGAATCTGATTCTCCGCCCACGAAGCCCCTTCGCGCTTCACCGCCTCCACCAATGCGGCATCTGCTTCATAGGCACTGTAATTCTGAAGCGGCGGCGGCTGGTTAACAACTTCGTGCGTGTTCTGCAGAATAGGCTGAAACGCCGTGGTGATCATGGTAGTGCTCCTTGCAGCTAGCGATTCGAAGAAAGGAACGGCACATCACTACCAACTTCAAATGGTATTATAGAACACGAGTGGTGTAATTGAAAAGGAAGTTCTTCTCTGCAAAGGTTGCTCTTTAAAGAACTCGGTCTTCGGTTTGCCTCAAATCCGCTACTCTCCCCAAGTTCAAATCCCAGACACGTCTATTCCAGGGGACGACCCGGCACACGGAGCCCCATTCCCAAAGAGCAGAAAGCCGTCCTCTCCCGAAGACGACTCCCTGACTCTCCATTAGCTTCTACACGATGCCACAGTTGTCACTACATTCGGCAATACACGTCCCTGCCGGACCTTCCGCACTCTCGTTATTTCACTTCTTCAATCCAAAATCTAAAATCCAAATTCCAAAATTCCCTACTCCTCCTCTTCCTCACGCACTACCGCGCCCGGCCAAGCCTCCACGCCCACTTCCGGTCTCCGCGCCAGCTTCGGATACGGCACGTCGTATCCCTTCACCGAATGCCAAATGACCCGGTTAAACATCCCTTCATCCGCCATATCGATATCGTCCAACGGCATTTCCATCGACTTCTTCGCGTAATACCGTTGCTTCCCCTTCAACTCCGCCAACTTCGGGTTCATCTCATCCAGCGGCACCGTGTTCGGAAGCGCCGTATACGGCGTGAGGTCCGGAGTATCCATAAAACAATTCGTCATCGGCGTCGCGGCCAAATCGAACTGATTCATCGGCGGTAATCCCAGAATCAATTCCATCGTCCGCAACATGCTCGTCTGGTTGTAGAACGTGCTGTCCACCGCGCCCCGCTTCGTGTACGGGCTGATGCAGAACGCCACCGTTCGCCGCCCATCGACGTGATCCAACCCCGCCTGTGGGTCATCCTGCACCACAAAGATCGCCGTCTCCTTCCAGAACGTACTGTGACTCACCGCCTCCACGATCTGTCCTAGCGCCAAATCGTTGTCCGCAACGGCTGCGCGCGGCGTCGGAAAACCTTCCCGCGTCCCCACCGTGTGATCGTTCGGCAACAGCATGATCATGAAGTTGGGCAATTCGCCCTTGGCCTCGAACTCCTTCAACTCCCGGATAAACTCCCGCGCCCGATACACATCCTGCACCTTCCCGGGGAACCCTATATACGTCGGACAAAGATACGGCTCCAACGTATGCAGTTCTGTCTTCGCGCGAATAGTCACGTTGCTCGTTCCATTCTTGAAATCGGCATAACAGTCCGCCCACGTCGCTGTCCCCGGTTCAATCGACGCTTTCACGAACTCGCCGTAATTGCGGAACGTCAGTCCAGCGCGCAACACGTAGTCCCAGATGAAACCCGATGACGCATACGCGATCGCATCGTCACCGTCATACGGATAACTTCGCGGAAAATCCCCAAAGTTCTTTTCCAGGTAATCCGTCACGTACCCTTCATTCGTCCATTGATGCCCATCCGCGCTCAGCACGCCATTGCAGTAGAAATTGTCCAGCAACACAAACGTCTCTGCCAACGCATGATGATTCGGCGTCACGTCGCGCCCGAAATGCACCAGATTCGGATCTCCGTTACCCTGCGGCATGTCCCCAAACACCTGGTCATACGTCCGGTTCTCTTTGATGATGTACAACACATGCTTGATCGGCGACACTTCCCCCGGCCGCGTTGGCACCGGCGTCGTCCGGGGCTCCACCGGAGCCAACGCCAACTCTTCGTGCATTTTCGGAAGCCGCATGTTCACCGCAACCCGCGTGGTGTATTCCTTCAACTCGCTCGCGCCCGGCGCTTTGATAAACGACACCGATCCCGAGTGCTCGTGCGAATTGAACCCCAGCTTTCCCTTGGCCTGCTCGCGCTGTTCCGCGGTCAACATCGCGTCCTTCTTCCGGCTTCCCACGCCCTTCATGTTCCCCACGATCAACGTGTCTCCAACCAGCATCACAGACCCCGGATACCAACCCGTGGGGATCAATCCACTCACAACCCCACTCGCCGCATCCATCACCGCCAGCGCATTGTTACCGCCGTTTGCCACGTACAACGTTTTGCCGTCCGGCGATACCGCGAGCGCGTTCGGCGCGCTGCCAAACGGCAGTTCTTTCATCGGCCGCGTGCAAAACGTCTTTGCAACCGCATCGTTCGCAGTGTCGATCACCGACACGGTGTCGCTGTTTGCGTTCGCCACATATAACCGCGAGCCGTCCGGCGAAAACGCCATCTCACTCGGATGCAACCCCACCTCAATCTCGCGTACCGCCGACCGCGCGCCCAAATCAATCACCGTCACCGTGCCCGTCGACGCTATCCCCGTCTTCGGATCGACCACCACCCGGCTTCCCGACGACGGCCCCGTCACGTCGCCTTCCTTGGGACGCCGCCCTCCCCAATTGGATACATACGCCTTGTTACCCATCACCACGACCGTGTACGGCGCTATACCCACCGCGATTTCCGTTTCCACTTTGCCCGACTGGAGATTTAACACACCCAACGAATTGTTCCGGCTGAGCGTTACATACGCGACGCCCTTCGCTTCATCCAGCACGAATCCCCCCGGACTCGAAATCTTCTCTCCCTTCGGACCCGGCAGCGGAATCTCTCGAGACCACGCGTAAGCGCCCGCCGCATCTTTCGTGGCGCAATACAGCATCTCCTCCGCGCCCGTCGTCCACAACGAAATCCCATCGCCGCTCCACGCAATCCCGCAATAGCTCTGCCCGCCCTTCGGCAGCTTCAATGCCTGGACAACCTTCCGCCCCGTCACGTCCAAAAACACGACGTCATCTTTGTTCTTGACCGCGATGATTTTCCCTTCCGGATGCAACGCCAAGTCCACCGGTCGCCCCGGAAACAAAACCGTCTCCCCAGCAGACTCAATGAGCTGATGCGTACCCACCACATACGTGCCGTCATCCTGCGGCCCCACCACCGCCTGCTCCAGAAACCCGCGCGGCCCCTTATTCAGCGCCGCCCCAATTCCTCGCGGCCCTTCCGTTGTCACACACCCCGCCAGCACAAACGCCGCCGCGGCAAAGAAGATGATTCGTCGTGAGTTCATCATGATAGGAGTCTCCCTTGGTACAGGCAGTCTATGACGATACGGACCGCAAGGCAAGGGGGAAAACACGAAG
>JAIBAQ010000283.1 GCA_019695095.1 Candidatus Hydrogenedentota bacterium | reverse complement strand
GGGGAGGATCTGCTGACCGCGCCGCTGCACCCGGAGAACGGCTTTATCGACGTGCCGACCGGGCCGGGGCTGGGGATCGAGTTCGACGAGGAGCGGCTGCGGGCGCACATCGCGCACTGAGGCTGCGCGGCAACAATTAAGGCACATGCAAAAGCTATGCGACTTGTGGTCAAGTAAGCATGGTGTCGCGATGGGATGCGTCCAAAGTCAGGAAGTCTGTTCCCGAATATGCATCATGAGCTGTCAAGGGGATCGGACAATTCCTACTCGTCAAGCCACGCACGGTACTCCGCAATGTCATAGCCGACGGATTGAAGCAGTCCTTCGCTCTCGCGCACGCATTTTTCATGCAATTGAGTATCATCTTGTAGCTTGTCGTCTACAGACCTCCGGTGATAGATACGCGCCGGGATCTTGGCTGCTAATTGGCATTCGAGATTACCTTCTGATCGGGCATCTCCTAAATTCGCGAGATAATATACATCCCGATCAACGGCGCGATGTGGCGAAAGTCGGATGGCTATCGACATCAAATCATCCACCAGCGCACTACCTTTGACACGATAGGTAAAGACGCTCTTGACGGCTACGGAGAGCCTGTGCTGAACTGCAACTGAAATTATCCACTTAGTGAATCCAAGAATGAACCGATCTTCATGCTGAAGGCTATCAATGGCATTCATTTCTGATGGGCTGGGCCAATAGTTACGAACAGCATCAGCGAACGGCTGACACTGATTCATGTTCTCCCCAAGCATAGCGTGCAGTGTTAGCTGAACCACCTCTGAAACTTGATCGGAATCAATTCGAGTTGTCACAAATAGCAGCGAGTCATTTATCGTCCTCGACTGGCATTCAATTAGAACCTTCATTGCATCGAAGAGGTTGGGGTTCGGAGCGCCAGCCCCTTCTCTGGCAAACCCATCGCATAAGTCTATGTTTATCGCATGGAACGCCCCTATGGACTGAACTGTCCTACGAGGGAGAGAATTCGGCCGACCTATAGCTCGAAGGTCGTCGCCAAGTATGTGCGACGTTTGGGCAATATGGCTGAGTCTCCGAAGAGCGGACAGATTTGTATTCACATGTGCTGCTTGTGGATGATTGGTTCCTGCCATCCTGTTGAAGCCAAGGAACCGAAGACTCATACCTTGCGGCACGCACAGATTATCGTGGATGTACCGAATGTCGAGAAAATCGTTCCCAGGAAGGGAGAGATAGCGAAACTCAGTGTCTGGAACCTTTAGTGAAGCTAAAAGCTCCGATAGTTCTTTGAGCCATTGATCACTACGCACATATTGTTTGCGGGGTCGATGCCACGGCTGAAACTCGCGCTTTCCTGGGGACTGTAGGAGCGGTACGTCAGTGCCAAGGATCTCCTCAAGGAAAGAGCTAGTTCCTTGTCCCGGTTCGTAATTTTCGGCGGAGTTCTGATTAGACATACTCAGTCCTCAGAATGTCAGCAATAGCGCGCAACATATTCTCCTGCTCCATAGGAGCCAATTGTTCAAGCACGCCATATATAGAGAGAACTTGGATTATGGCCCGCATGCTTTTTTCATGCTTATCAGCTGCTTGCTTGCTTGATGACTCTGAGGCAAAAATAGCGCGGCGTTCGTATGAATGTTGTGCATTTGATTCAATTGTGAACGATAGTGGTATTTGTTTCGCGGACGAACTCTCGCGGGAAGTGTCTGTAAAAACGACATCCGGAACCGCACCTTCGCCTGATGTATGCTCTCGGTTGGCAGTTTCCACTATAAGCTGTAACGCATCGCTTACCTGCTGACGGGCTTGCTGGCGTGATTCTTCACGTATGACCTGTGCCGCACGTTTTTGGGCCGTTGCAAGCTGACGCAGGGCACTATGGACCCATTTGATTATATAGACCATATGAGGGTGTGCAGTGTTGAAGGCTTCTCGGTCAATGTTGAGCGCAGGCTCTAACCCTTGCGAAACAAAGATCTCACATGTGATCTGGCGTAACCTTGTCTGCTCAGATACTTGATAGCGAAAAAATGTATGATCGAACAATGAACCACTCGCACCATGAATCCTGATCAACGCTCCGCGATGATCTACTGGCGCGATCTTTGGTGTCCAGTAAAAATATGCCTCGAACGCTAATGGCCCGGCACTGAATGTAATTGGAAGGCCAACGAAGTGTTCCTCTATCTTACCGAGAAAGACGAGGGGTTTCTTTAGGGCGTGTGACGAAACGGGTAAGTTCCGAAATCGGATGGGACGACGAAGTTCAAGATCATCAATATAAACGGTGAAGGGCAATAGGGTAACGTCAAGGCCATTCCTCAATTCGAGGAGGTCGCGCACCTTGTCGCCTGAGGAGGTGTGAAGAGGCCTAGCCCCTCCTTTCGGTTCGTTGGACAATGCGAAGAAATCTGCCCAGTCGTCAGCGACTGGTTCATCAAAAAGGTGTCCTTCAACGTAAGGAATTGGGAGCGCGAGGCTAAGTTCCCAGATCATCTGGAGATAGTTATCAAACATTACGTCAAGTTTTGGGTTTGGGTTATCAGTTACAAGAGACGCCCAAACAGAACCAACCAATTTTGAGAAGGCTTCAGATGGAGAGTCATCATCCTTCCAAGGCAATGCTTGTAATTCCTTGACACCTTTGGTTAGGAAGTCACTATTATCATCCAGTCGACCGATATGGTACTGAGGAACAAATGCAGTAGCTAAGCTGCCTTCCTCTGTCTCAATAGGATTGTCTACCGCTTCCCAAATGTTTGTACTCTGCAACGTTCCTCTGGTTTGAGGACGAATTTGCGTTAGAACAATAGTAGTTCCATGGTCGTTGATATCTGGTGTATACTCGCGCCACAGTAGAACTTCGCCAGCCTGAAACTCCCCGTCTTCTGGGCCTTCAGTAGGCATCTCAGAGAATTGATTTAGTTTGACAATTGCTACGGTCCTAAAAGCATCCCCTGTCACCTTCGTAATAATCTGGAAACTACGAGTCAGTTGAGAGACAGAAAATATGCCAATCCCGAGCTTACCAATAAGCTTTCGGCCACTGGGGCTCAGTGATACATCGTCGTCCTGAGTTATCCCCAGACTTTCCCCTGTGCCAGTCCGTTTAGCACTTCCGCCAATATTCTTAATGAGATATGCCAGAACATCCGGCGACATCCCAAGCCCATCGTCCTCTATAAGGATACTACTGAACCGTGGCCGATCCGTCTTGATGGTTACTCGAGTAGCGTCTGCATCGTAAGCGTTTGAGATAAGTTCTCTCAGAGCAGAGCCAGGCTGACGGTATATGCCGTCTGTTACACGAGCGATCACTTTCTGATTGGTCGAGAGTTGTGTTTGAACAGGAAGGTCTGGTCCAGTACTTTGCCTAATAGCATCAGCAATTTCTGCTTGTGTTTCCATTGATGATACCCATCCCTGGCCATATTGGCGTAGTGTATATCCACAGTGACCTCAAACGGACAATCAGCTTGAGAGCTAAGAATACCACGCTTTAGCGACGCAGCAAATGGAGAACGTTGCGCGTTGCGCACTTAGCTTCAAACAATCGGATTGCAGATTAAGCCAATCGCCTCGGCTAAAACTTTGCCAACAGGAGGGGGAACGGCATCGGAGACTTGACGGTATTGAGCACTCAGTGTACCGAGAAGTTGATATGTAGAAGGGAAGCCCTGCAAAAGCATCGATTCGTAAACGCTCAACCGCCGCGTTCCCAATGGATGGATATGAACTTCACGATTCCCATAAGCTACTGTCCAACTCGGTTTCGCCCAGGACAAGACACGAAACGAGCGGCCTTTGCACTGTCCTTCTTTGAGAAATCCGTCGCTGAACTTTGCTGATTTGGGCTGCATAGTCCAGTGATTCCTATGATGTGGCAAGTCCTCTGGCCGCACATCGCGCCTATAGAAGACTGGCTCCGGTAATCCGTCGATCTTATCGGCTACGCTTACTACCTGACCTCGACTAGGGGCAGGAAAAGTGAAATCTTGTTCGCTATATTTGCGCGCGTTCAGTCCTACTACAAACACGCGCGGTCGCTTTTGGGCGACGCCGAAGTGTTGTGCATCAAGAAGTCCCTCGAATAAACGGAACCCGGCATCTTCGAATGATTCCTTGAATTGACTAAAGTCCTTCTTATGCTTCTCGAATGTGATTCCACGCACATTCTCAAAGACAAAGAAGTCAAGCTCATACCGATCATTGAGCGCCTTCAAGATGGCAGCGTATTTCGTGGGAAGAATACGCCGTGTGTCATCATCCTTGATATGGCGATTGCCAATCGAGAACACTTGGCACGGCGACCCACCGATCACGCCCTTTGGGGGCACATTTGGGTACTTGGCATCGAGCAGGCGAATTATGTCCGCACCATCAGTAGTGAGCAGGTCTGCAACCTGTGCAACTTCGCCACCATGATTATGATTGTAGGTTCGCACCGCAACAGGGTCAACATCTAACGCAAGGGCAACATTAAACCCCGCTTGTGTAAAGCCGAGGTCAAGACCTCCGCAGCCGCAGAATAGGCTGACAACTTGACTTAACATGAATCAACAAACTTCATCTTAGTTCCCGCGATGGCTCACAACAGAGCGAACGCAACACACATGTACGGACATATTGTAAGGCATGTGGGTAGTATTGTATAGAGAGCTTGCGGTCGATTTGACGATATGTGCATTTCCACGCATTTAAATGTCCCATCCCCAGCGGGGTGGACAGACGCTCGACGCGGTCGCGGCGGGGGAGTGGCTGCGCCCCCAGCCCTACATCGCGAAGGTCGGCATCTACGGGCAGAGTTACGGCGGCTTCCTGACGCTGCACGCGATCGTCGCCGCGCCCGATCTCTTGATGCGGCGATCGATCTCTACGGCAAGACGAACATGATCACGGCGCAGGCGCACGCCGACCGGGTGGGGCGCGTCTTCGTGGCGCGCGACTACTGGGGGCGGCTAGCGCACGAGATCCCGGAGGCGATGAAGCGGGCCTCGACGCACCATCGATTGCGGGAGATCAAGACGCCGCTGCTGATCCTGCACGGCGACCGCGCCACGCGCGTGCCGCCGCAGGAATCGGCGCAAGTCGCCGCGACGATGGCGGCGGCGGGGCTGCCGCACGAGTACGTCGTCTACCCCGGCGAGGGGCACGGCTTCCGCCACCGCGCGCACCGGGTCGATTGCTGCGAGCGGATGATCGCCTGGGTGCGCAATTAGCACGCGGACTGACCGGGGCGTCGCACCGCCGCGCCTTCTGCTACCATTCGCGCCACACCGCACGAGAACGAGCGAGGATGTGGGCGGATCGGCGCGGGAGGAGGAAGAAATGGCGCAGCAGCGGATCGGCCTGATCGGGCTCGGCTCGATGGGGCGCGGGATGGGTGGGAACCTGCTGAAGCATGGTTTTCCGCTGACGGTCTACGACGTGAACCCGGACGCGGCCGAGTCGCTGCCCGGGGCGATGGTGGCGCTGACGCCGCGCGCCGTGGCCGAACGCTCCGACATCGTCATCACCGTGCTGCCGGATGGGCCGGATGTGGAGGCGGCGGCACTCGGGCCTGACGGGATCGCCGCCGGGGCGAGGCCGGGGACGCTGCTGGTCGATTGCAGCACGGTCTCCCCGG
>JAIBAQ010000282.1 GCA_019695095.1 Candidatus Hydrogenedentota bacterium | reverse complement strand
TCCTTGCTGCAGAACCGGGCGAAGTCCGCCTTGGGGTAGCGCTGGGTGGCGGCACCGGCCTGACGCAGGCGCGAGGCCGCGTCCGATTTGGCCCGTGGACTGGCCATGTTGCATTCCTCCCAAGGACGTGGGATAATTCACTAGTGGACGATATGTGCCGCATATATCGCCCACCGACTCTTTGTACAGCCGATCATCGCACGGACGGCGCTTGCGCGCACCCCGTGCCCAACGGAACTGCGGCTTAAGGAGATGAAAAATGTCGAAACCGAAGCCGATCCCCAGCGCCATTCACCTGATGTACGGCGCGCAGTCCCCCTTCGTCCTGGTGGCCCTCCCGGCAGACCTTGAACGCTTCCCCGGTGGTGGCGGATGGGCCGTGACCGTGAGCCGCGGGCCGCGCATGCGCGCGGCCTTCGCGAGCAACACCGCCAAACGCGACGGCGCCGTGGCCGACCTCAAGCGGGTCTGCAGGGACAACAAGCTCTTGGTCTGGGGCACCTATGAAAACCAAAGGTCGAAGCTCACCTACATGCACGACGACCCCGACTGTCGCGGCGTCGGAAAGGTGTTTCGGGGATCAGCAGCCAAGCTGACCCGCGGCCGGCTTGCGTGCGGATGCAATCGCCAGGCGGCGGCAGCGCGCCGCGCCCTCGACGTTTCGGCGGCGGCCGAGCTGGCGCGCCAGCGTGGCGGCAAGCTTCTGTCCGCTTCATACGAGAACAACGCAACGCCGCTGCAATGGAAGTGCGCGCAGGGACACGAGTTCTCGATGAGCCAGAGTGATGCCAGTCGTGGACGTTGGTGCCCGCATTGCGCCGGGTCGCGGGCGAATGCCCTGTGCAAGGTGATTCTCGAACGCCTGCTGAGCGTTCAGTTCATGCCCGAGCACACACCAGCCTTCCTTGCCAAGGCGTCCGAGGAGGCCGGTCTCGCGGGCGTCCTCCGCTTCGATGGCTGGTCCGAGGCGGAACGCATCGCCTTCGAACATCAGGGCCCCCAGCACTACGAGCCCGTTGTTCGTAACAACACCGCGGATGGGCGTCCCAACGTCGAGGCCGCGCACCGGAAGCACGTGTTGGGGACGAAGTACGACGCCATCAAGGTATGGGCCTGTGCCGGACAGGCCACGCTGATCGTCATCCCCGACATCAGCATCCGCGGGTACGGATACGCGCGTTCCAAGGACGTTGTCGCGACCATCGTGTCGGCCGTCCGCGCTGCCCTTCCTGCTGCGCGCCTCGACGGTGCATTCGAGGCGGCAGTCAAGGATCTCCAAGCGCTGGACCGCGCCGGCTGGCAGCGGCTCATCGAACCGATGTTCGCGGGAAGCACGCGCATCCGGCGCCTTCGTCGGCTCGCAGCTTCCAAGGGAGGCCGAGTCGTCTCCATCACCGACGACAACAACGCTGTGTTCGAATGCAGTCTCGGCCATCGCTGGGACGCCCAGATCAACAACGTGCTCGGCGGTACCTGGTGCCCGATTGAAGGCGTCAAGCTCCGCGCTCAAGCTCGCCGACTCACGATCCCCGCGCTCAGGGCGCGCCTCAAGAGCATCGGCTTGCACCTTGGGTGGGGCGACGACGAGGCGCAGGCCAAGTACAAGAACAATCAGACTGCTGTTCCGGTCATTCGCCTCGCCTGCGGTGGCCGCTTCACGCGCCGCGTCGGCAAGCTTCACGTGCGGTCTCGCTGCCCGGGCTGCAAGGGCAAGCCGGTGTGTAACGGCCACACGCGCCGTAACAAGCGCGGCCCGACCTTTCACTGAGTTCCGCGACAGGATGAGCACGGAGTCGGGCGGCGGTTCGCGCGGCGGACGGGTAGGACTACTGTCCGCTCCGCACCGTGAGTCGATTTAGGAACCCCGGGATGGCACACCAACGCGATGATGATGCGCAAACGCGCATCGAAGCCGAAGGCTGGCGGCGTGACTTCGAACGAGATGGGCCACTCTATACCCATTTTCCCCTGACCTTGGTAAACGGGAAGTCAATTCCTGCCGTGCAAATCGTGTGCGACGGATGCGGCGGACGACTTTCGGGGACTGCCGTCCGGGGCCGCGTAGTCAATTCGCTGCCGCACGTGGTCACAGTAGCCGCGAACGGCATGTGCGCGGCGTGCACACGTATCACACATGTCGATTGTCGCTTCCGTGCGCATGCAGACGAAACCATAATCGAGTGGCTCGGAAGCGACGGGCGGTGGCAGGCCCGCGCGATGGAAGACATCTCGCGCATGGAGCAAGTTGTAGGGCTCTTCATCCAGTTGATGAAGAAACTCATCTCCCGTTGATGACCAACGGGATAGCCAATCCCGGCCTACACAGGTGGCACGTCCAGCAGCGCCGCAACGGGCGTACTGTCAGTCCATCCTAGTCAACGCGGCCACCGCACGAGTCGCAGCACGAAGGCACCGGGGCGCCGCGCGTCCTCGGGCGGGCCGACCGCCCGACCGCAAACAGACCCCGTGCGTAGGCGCGGCAAGGGACACGCGCGGCGCTGGAGGGCGACACGGTCGCGTCGCAGGTCAAACCCCTGCTGCCGACCTGGGAGGTCGGCAGCAGGTTGGCTTATCAGGAAAGGACAATCGCCATGCGGAGGTCGGCGCAGAGGTGGGCGCTAGTCTTCCAACGCCAGCACGAAATTCGTGTCACTGCGACCTTCGGCCCTTCCGTTCGTTGTCTCCTACCTGCCACCTGCCGCCTGCCACCTGCTACCTGCCACAGTCAGAGGCGCGAAGGGCATTACCAACCCACCGCAGTCTATCGCTCAGGCCATCGAAGTCCCTCACCACGAGGCAGTAGCATGGCGACGAACTTGGCGCGCCAGCCACGTAGAGCGAGCACGCGGCGGCCGATTGCGATTGCTACCCGCATCGTCTCCCAGCCACAATCTTCACTCTTTGCGATGTCAAGTACGTCAGCGGGCACGTACGCCTGGACAAATCCCTGAGCGTTCTTGTTGGCTCGGAAGCGTTTCATCCGGACGGTCGAGCCTTTTCGCGCGGAAACACCAGCCGTCTTGGGCTTCTCCCGAACATAGGCAACCATCTTCTTTAGACGATGTTCTTGAGCGAGGTGCTTGTCCTCATTGGTGTCATTCACTTCGGGTACCGAAGGTTCCGCCTGCACATCGGGAAGTGCGGCTTCGGAGTTCGGTACTTCTGCTACGTCTGTCTTCTGCAAAGTCGGCCTCGTTGTCGATCAACTTCGCGAATCGAGTTCGCGATGACGGCAGAACGCGCGAAACAGCCGGGCGCTCATGGCCGCCCGTGATCACGCACGCCTCATGTGAGGCGGCTCCTGCCATTTATGCCAACCCTCGAAGCGAATGCCCGAGCTGCTGGCCAAGGCCAAGCGCACGAAGGCGCGGCCGATCGACTTTGCAAGATCAATGTACTACGGGCGGCGTACCTGTTACGACATTCCCAGTGGTTGGTCTGTGGGTGTGACGCGAACCGTTGCATTTCCGCGACGAAGCGCAGGACACCGGCAACCGCGAGCGCGCATCAGGTCTGGTCCGTGGTCTTATGACGGACGACGAGTAGGGACTGTTGGCGGTTTCCGCAGCGCCCCTCCTGTACATGCGTTGCTGCCCTCGCAATATGCTGCGGGTCCTGGATCGTACGGCGTCACAGTGACGCCCTACTGTGACGCCTCGTACGTAGGCTGTACCCGCCTGTGCAGAAATCCGACTACGAGACCGTCACAGTGACGCGTCACTGTGACTCCTCAGGCTGCGAATGGGGCGAATTCGAGTGGTATGCCCGAAGTCCCACTCTGACATCGCCCTTCCGAATTCGTCGCGTTGGTGAAATCGCCGACGATCATGCTCACGTTCATGTAGACCAACGAACTCTCGAAGATCGCAGACGCGAACCCGCGACATGCGTCGCTTGCCCCGCCCCATGTGCGGGGTCGGCCGGCCGGCCCGGCCGACGACATGTCGCGGCGCTTCGGCCGAGATATTGCGCTGACGCATCCGCATCATGCCAATTTTTTTTGGTACGCTCGAACCACGTCGAAAACCGGCGCGGGCTCGCTGGCAGAGCAGTCAGCGAAGACACAAACGGGTCCATTCGTGGCTACCCGAGTTTAGAGCGGATGCGCGCGGCGGTCGCCGCGCCCGCGAACAAACTCGGGGTACAAGGGCCATGGACCGTCGTGCTGCTTCCCGGCCTGGAGCTTTGCATGACCGCGCATCGACGAAACGCCAACCGCCGGCGTTTCTCGACCGCGACGAGATTGCATTGCTGACCGGCTTTCAGAGAAAAGCGCGCCAGATCGAGCAGTTGAGGCGTATGGGTGTTGCGTTCTTCATTAACGGATGCGGTCGTCCCGTGGTCACACGTGCTGCCATTGAAGGAAGGGCCGAGGTGGCGCCGCCACGCACTTGGAGCCCCTCAGTGCTCGATACTCAAGGGCGCGCCTAGATAAATTTGCCATGGGCCGCCGTCCTACCAAGCATTTCAACCTTCCATCGCGGCTACGCGCACGCACATTGGCGAGCGGCCGCACGTACTACTATTACGACAAGGGTGGAACGCCACGTCACGAGATTCCGCTCGGCAGCGACTACGCTTTGGCAGTGAAGAAGTGGGCTGAGATTGAAATTGACGCTCGGCCTCGGCATGTGGAAATCGCGACGTTCCGCTACGTTGCTGAACGCTACCAACGCGAAGTCTTGCCAACCAAGGCGCCGCGTACGCAACGCGACAACTTGAAGGAGCTGTCAAACCTGCTTGTCTTCTTCGATAATCCGCCGGCGCCCATCGAGCAGATCGCTCCGCAGCATATTGCGGAATACATGAAGTGGCGCAAGGACGCCCCGGTCCGCGCAAACCGCGAGAAGGCGCTGTTCTCTCATATCTTCAACAAGGCCCGCGAGTGGGGCTACACGTCGGCTGCCAATCCCTGTGCCGGGATCAAGGGATATACGGAGCACGGTCGCGACGTGTACGTCGAAGACGAAACTTACAAGGCCGTGTGGGATGCTGCGGACTGGCCGACGCGCGATGCCATGGACCTCGCGTACCTCACAGGCCAGCGGCCCAGCGACGTATTGAAAATGCGATTGAAGGACATCCGTGACGGCTTTCTCTGGCTCACCCAGGGTAAGACGAACGCGAAGTTGCGCATGGCAATAGAAGGCGAGCTTGCCGCCCTGGTGGAACGGATCCAGGGACGCACGTACAAGGTGACCAGCCTTGCGCTCATCCGCAATGAGGAAGGTCAGCCGCTGTCGGCTTCGGCGCTGGATAACCGCTTCGAGGATGCAAGAAAGCGCGCAGCAAAGATTCTCGAAGATGCCGACCGGGAAGAGGAAGCGGCCGCAGTGCGGCAGTTCCAGTTTCGCGATCTACGGGCCAAGGCCGGCACCGACAAGTCCGATGCCACGGACATGCGGCAAGCTCAGCAGCAGCTCGGCCACAAGAACCTGAAGATGACCGAGGTCTACGTGCGCAAACGGGCCGGCGCGAAGGTCACGCCAACCAAATGATCCACAGAATTGCGGAACGCGCGGGCTTTTGCGGAACGGCGCGGGCCCGGCGAAATCGCCGGAACCCGCATGGATATTGGCTCCCCGACCTGGGCTCGAACCAGGGACCTGCGGATTAACAGTCCGTCGCTCTACCGACTGAGCTATCGGGGAAGGGAGGAACGAAGCCGCGCATTATAGCAGCCCCGCGCAGGCAGCGGCAA
>JAIBAQ010000281.1 GCA_019695095.1 Candidatus Hydrogenedentota bacterium | reverse complement strand
GCATCGTATTGGGCCTGGTAGTCATGCGCGCCGTCGTAGAAGTAGAGGCCGACGGGATGCGGAAGGCGTTCCGCGGTATACACCTCTCGAAAGTCGCAATCATAGAAGATGACGTGATCTTCGAACCCGTATCGGGCAAGATTTGTCCGCAGTTCTTCCCTGGAGTTCCCCAAAGCCTGGAATTGGACGAAGTTGTCACAGGCGACAACCGGCCGCCACGGATTGTTCTGCATGGCGGAAATGAGGCTCTTGCCTTTGTATGTGCCCACTTCCAGGTAGCATTCATCGGGCTGAAGAAATGAGAACGCGAGATTGAGCAATCGCTGCTTTTTGATGGATATCATGCCATCGACTTCGGGACATGCATCTTCTTTGAGTCTGTCTATCGGGTCCCAGAAGACATACTCAGGAACGTTCCGAGTAGCCCCGAACTTGTCCCAAAACGCTTTTCGAAACAGAGCAATATCCATCTACAGGTCCCTGGCCGCCAAGACTCTTTGAGATTAGCCATCACTGTACCGGCCCTCACTTGGGCCGAGGCCAAATCCGAGCTAAACGCATGGTACACTAAATACATCCTATTAACGAACGAGACATCCGGTACAGAGACGTGTGCCGCGTCCGTTCAGGCTTTGGAAGGAGGGTGACATGTTTTGTCCGAATTGCCGAGCCGAGTTCCGTGAAGGGTTCGATACGTGCAGCGACTGCAATGTGCCTTTGGTGGAGGCGCTTCCCCCGGAGGAACTTCCCGAATACATCGATTACACCGAAGTGTTGAGCACCTACAATCCCTCGGATATCGCCATCGTGAAGTCCATCATGGACACGACGGACATCCCGTACGTGTGGGATGGCGATTACTTCACCACGGCTGAGCCGCTGGTCACGCCTGCCCGGCTCATGGTGCAAACCGAACGCGCGGCGGAGGCCGCTGAGTTCTTGAAGGATCTGAGCCTATCGTTTTCCGGTATCGACGTTCGAGATAGCTTGCAAGTAGACTCCGAGGAAGAAGAACCTGAATCCGATAATCCCGAGAGCAACGAGCGCTTGTAGTCCGCAATTTGCACCGGCGCGATTGAGCGCCGACGCAAATTGCTCACGTGCAAGACTTTTAGGTTATGCCATGAGGATTTCTCGCGAACACACTCTGTTCTCGGATAACCGCCTCAACTTTCGCCGCAGGTCGTGCAAATGCACTGGTCACGTCAAAGGTTCAAGTGTGTTCGTGAGAAATCCGGGGTATACGTGACGGTCAATCTTGAGGGGGATACTTGTGGAAACACACCCGGTTCTGCTTATCTCGTTGATTGTGGTAAACGTTCCTGTCTACTTTGGATTGGGAAAACTACTATTTGGGAACTGGGAGAACTTCGACGAAGCCGTGAGGTTCCTGTTTACGCCCGATGTCTTTTCGTGGATACGCGGCGAAGGAATCGAGGATTGGTGGGCGGAAATGAAACTCGGCCTTCTGGTGTCCTCGAGTTTCTTTGCGGTACTGGGCGAATACGGTCTGATTGATAAATTCTGGCTTTAGAAGTTCGCCCTATGCAGGTCGGGATTCCACAAACGCGAACTTATTCTTCATCCGCAGGAACGGCTTCTCGAGTATTTCGTACGAGATCATGGCCGCTCCCAGCGTGACCACTCCAGCTGCAATGGCCCGCCACACCCAGTACCACACGGAATCCTCTGCGCTAGCCGGCACCAGATAGTGCGAGACAAGCCCACCCACGAAGTGATACACATAGAGGCCATACGAGATCTTGCCCAAGTAGGAAAGCATACGGAACGGCGGCGAATAGGAGGCCTTCGCGGGAGCAGTCACTGCGGCGAGAATGAGCAACACACTGGCAAACGCCGCCTGCGGATAGGCCCACACCGGAGAAGTCTCGAAATAGCCGCCATTGGGACTTGCGCCCACGCGCCAGAAAAGCCCCGCGGCAATTGCCGCCAACAGAAAGCGCACAGCTCGGTGCAGCACGGCGTTTCGTCCGTGCAACGCGCAGGCCAACAACCCACCCATGGCGAAGCAATCCAGCCGCGCAAACGTGTTGTACCAGACGGAGTAGCGCGTGGGGGGCGCTCCGTGGACGTAGTGATACCTGTAGACCCACGTCAGAACCACAAGCAGAGCAAGCAGACCGGCAAAGTACTTCGGCTTAATTCGCGCCATCAGATTTGGCCACACCAGGTAGAACTGTTCCTCGATCGATACACTCCACAGCGGGCCGGTGACCGATGACAGCATCCCGGACGCGACGCGGTACCAATTCGCGGTGAACGTCATGAGAGCGGCGTAATACATCGCTGGGACCTGGCCCCATAGAACTTCGAATGGGAAGGCGGTCAGTATGAACGCAAAGTATAGCGGCCAGATTCGCAGGATGCGCCGCACGTAGAACGCGGTGACATGCACACGCCCCGTGCGATTGCGTTCCAACAGCAGCAGCTCCGTGATCAAGTACGCGCTGAGCGTGAAGAAAAGATCGACGCCGTGGCCCCCAACCCGCACAAGCGGCATCAGGTAATGAACGAGTGTTTTTGGTAGTCCGAGATTCCAGTAACTCTCGAAGGTGTCGGGGCACACATGAAACCAGAAGACCGCCGAAAACGCGAGGAAGCGGAGCCAATCCAGCTCCGGCCGGTAGAACCTCGCGGCACTCTCGGTTCGTGGGTGGACTTCGTAGCTTATAATTCACCCCAATCGTGTATACTCGAATCTTCCGGGGGGAAAGAATGGCGGAGGGTGTGGGACTCGAACCCACAAGCCCGAAGGCGCCGGTTTTCAAGACCGGTGGATTGCCAGTTATCCTAACCCTCCGCGGGTGGAGCGGCGCGCGACTGGCCAGCCGCTGAACGGCTCAATTGTACGGCAGAATGTCCATCATTTGCACTTCTCTGCATCGTACTGAGGGCCTCACCGGTTCCAATGGAACCATCCGCGAGGGGAATGGATGAGCATCGTACTTGAAAACGATTACATTCGCGTGTCACTTAATGAGGCGACCGGCGGCGCCTTGTCGCTCCTGAACAAACGCCGCAATACGGAGCTTGTTGCGACTCCTTCGACTTCGCCCCTGTTTCGCCTCATCGCGCCTAAAGATGATTTGCTGTGCCATCTGCTTGATCCGGGCGTGGCCATTGCGAGCACGACTGATGGCAAGGCCGTATTTACGTTTGACTGGCCGCACCTATTCGCAACGATGCAGGTGGAACTGTCGGGACCGGCTATTCTCGCTTCACTCCGCATTGAGAACCGAAGCTCACTGACCATCGAAGAGGTACAATTCCCGAGCGTGACCGGTTTGGGGCCAATACCCGGAGGAATGCTCACGTTACCCAATTTCGGCCGCCGTCGTCTTGATCCCTTTGGCCCGGATTTGAGCGGCGACCGGCGTCATGCCGAGCAGTACCTCGCAAAGCTCACCGCCCGCTACCCCGAGCGCATGGTCACCGCATGGTGCGATTACGCGTCTGCAGAACACGGCATCGCATTGGAGGCGCGACACACCGACTTCCGCATGATCGATTTCATGGTCGCAAAGACCGTGAACAAGAAGGCGTCACCGTTTACGCGAACACTCGACATTACGGCCGCTCACCCGTATCGAATTGCCCCCGGCGAATGGTGGGAATCGCCGCCCATGCGCCTGCTGCTGCACGAAGGCGATTGGCACACCGTTGCCGATGAGCACCGGGAATGGGCCGAGACGTGGCTGCCACGCCGTGTTCCAACCCGCACATTCGCTGACAGCGTCGGATGGCACTACTTCTTTCTGAAGCATCAGGATGGCTCGCACCGCTTCACGTACGCTGACATCCCCCGCATGGCCAAAGCCGCGCTGGACGCCGGATGCCCTTATTTGCTTCTGTTCGGCTGGCATGCTCCAGGCCACGACAACCACTACTGCTATCGTTATGTGCCCAGTGACGCGTGGGGAGGCATCGAAGCGCTGCGCGCAGGCATCGAACAGGCACGCGCGATGGGCGCGCGGGTCATTCCCTTCTTCAACGGCACCTTGGCCAACGTGAATGCGCCGGAGCATCGCGCGTTTGGCCATAGGTGGGAAGCGCGCACGCGTGAAGACGCTCCCTACCACGCAGGCGACTGGGCGGGGTTTACCGTGGACGTCCCAACGACTAGCCGGGGGCGCATGCACCACGAGCTTTGCCCGACTCCAGAACACCAGCAGTTCTTTCTCGAAACGTTGCGGCGAATTGTCGCGGACTACGCGTTTGGCAACATTCAGCTTGATCAGATCGCGATCAAGATGATGCCGTGCTACAACGTCGACCACCGCCACGATCAACCGGCGCGCGCGTTCACGGATGGCATCGCCTCCATCCTCCGCGAGACAAGGGCGTTTCTGGACGCTGCGTATCCTGACGGCATGATTTTGTCCGAGTGCACGAACGAATTCACGGGGCAATGGTGCGACGGCGCGTGGACGTGGGAATTTGTGGAAGATACCGAGCCAATTCTGTACGCATGCCCGTGGCTCTTGACGAGCACGTGCGTGGACGCGATGGAATTTGCGGAAACCAACAGGGCCTTTGTTCACAAGATCATGCTGGACATGCGGATTGGGGGCGGCGACGAGTTGATCGCTGAGTATCCCGCGTACTCGGAGCATGTGCGCAAACTAAGCGCGCTAAAGAGACGAACCCGGAAGTATTACGCAGACGCTTGCTTCCGCGACCTGGAAGGACTGGCGGACTTGAACGCACAAGGCGAAGGCCGCACCGTCGCAAAGGTATTCAGCAATCGAATCGAGAAGACTTCGGGTATTGCCGTTGCAGAAACAGCGGGATCGCCGGTGCAAGTAGACCTGCGCTGGAATCTGTCAGGCGTCGAAGGCGCTAAATTGGAGAGCAGTACCGGCATTTCGAAGAATTTGGAGATCAGCGACGGCCGCGTTACGTTGCATCTCGATGCCTACGAAGTCGCGCTGCTCTGCATCGACAACGCGTAGCGCGCCGTTACGCTCCGATCATCGATGCCGTGAGGTGATCGCGATTCATCTTCGCGATGTTCTTCACGCTGATGCCTTTGGGGCACTGGGCCTCGCACTCATAATGGTTCGAGCAATTGCCGAACCCTTCCGCGTCCATCTGCTGCACCATATTCAGCACGCGGCGGTGCTTTTCGGGCTGGCCCTGCGGCAGCACGTTGAGGTGGGTTACCTTCGCCGATACAAACAGCATCGCGGACGCATTCGGACACGCCGCCACACACGCGCCGCACCCGATGCACTGCGCCGCATCCATTGCCCAATCGGCCTTGTCCTTCGGGACGGGCGTGGCGTGCGCCTCGGGAGCCTGCCCGGTCCGCACCGAGATAAATCCACCCGCGGCAATGATTCGGTCGAACGCCGTGCGGTCGACAACGAGGTCCTTAATCACCGGAAACGCTTTCGCGCGCCACGGCTCGATGACGATCGTCTCGCCGTCCTTGAACTTGCGCATGTGCAACTGGCAGAGCGTCGTTTCCTTCTCGGGACCGTGCGCGTGTCCGTTCACCACCGCGCCACAACACCCGCAGATGCCTTCGCGGCAATCGTGGTCGAACGCGATCGGCTCGATGCCCTTCAGCTCGAGTTGCGCGTTCACAATGTCGAGCATCTCCAAGAACGACGCGTCGCTATCGATATCCTTCGCCTCGTACGTCTCCAGACGTCCGGGTGTGTGCGCGTTCTTCTGACGCCAGACTCTTAAGGTGAGATTGATCTTGCTAGACATT
>JAIBAQ010000280.1 GCA_019695095.1 Candidatus Hydrogenedentota bacterium | reverse complement strand
GCCGCTCGATACGTGTACCCTATTGGTGATCACCGATTCGACTACGGGAGTAATTGGCATGACATTTGGCAACGCGAACGTCTCAATTGAATTGGATCCGACCACCGGGGGATTCCGGTCCATTCTCGATAAACGCAACGGACACGAGTACATAGCTGCGCCGGACCGTGCGCTGTTGTGGCGCGCAATTGCCCCCGAAGGCGACCAACACTATCGCCATTTCGACGCCGCAGCTCCCGAGATCGCGGTATCCGGCGCAACTGCCACGCTGACCTATTCGCTGCCGGCGGCGAGCGCAACCGTTACCCTCACGTTGGTTGACGATGCCATCGAAGCCCAGTTGTCACTGACGAATCGCGGCTCCGTCAATATCGAGGAAGTAATGTTTCCGTGGGTGCGCGGCCTGGGCCCCTTTCCGGATGCCACGTTCGTCTGGCCGCATTTCTGGGGCCGCAAAACGGAAGATCCCTTCGGCAAGGGATTCGGCGGCGACCATCATACGTGGAACGAGTGGACGCAGAAACAGGTGGCGCGCTATCCCAGCCATATGGCATCGCCGTGGTGCAATCTGGGCAACGCGAAGCACGGAATCGCCCTGGAAGGACGGCAACAAGATTTCTCCATCATGGATTTCTTCATCCACAAGATCGTGGAGAAGGACCGCGAGCCGGTTCGCCGCACGCTGGAAGCGGTGACGGTGCATCCGCGGCGCATCAAGCCCGGCGAGTCGTGGCAGTCGCCGGTTGTCCGCATTCTGGTGCATGAGGGCGACTGGCACGTGCCCGCGATGCAGCGCCGCGCATGGCTGGAGACATGGATTGCGAAGCCGGATCGGCCCGCGAAGTTCGCGGAATCCATCGGTTGGCATTTCTATTTCATGAAACATCAGGACGGATTGGAGATCAACACATACGCCGATCTTCCCGCGATGGCGGAGGCCTCCTTAAAAGCAGGCTGCCCCTATCTGCTGGTATTTGGATGGCAGACGGGCGGGCACGACAACAACTACATGTACCGCTATGTGCCCAACGAGGCGTGGGGCGGAGAGAAGGCGTTGCGCGAGGCCCTCGCGAAAGTGCGCGCAATGGGCGTGGAGGTGATGCCTTTCTATAACGGCACGCTGGCCAATATCGGGTTGCCGGAACACGCCGAGTTTGGGCGCCGATGGGAAGCCAAGACGAGGGAAGGGCACCCGTATTACGCGGGCGATTGGGCGCGCCACAATTTCGAAGCGCTGACGCGGAACCGCGCGATGTTGCACCATGAAATTGCGCCGTGCGCGGAGCATCGCGCGTATTTCCTGGAAACGATCCGGCGGATCGTGCGGCAGTATGGGTTCGGCAATACGCAGCTCGATCAGATCTCCGAGAAAATGTTCGTCGACTACAACGAAGACCACATTGAGTCCACGCCGGATCGCGTCTATGTGGACGGATTGGCCAGGCTGTTGCCGGAAGTACGCAAGGCCGTGCGGGAAGCGAATCCGGAGGGCGTGGTCATTTCGGAATGCCTCAATGAGTTCACGGGACAGTGGTGCGACAGTTCGTGGGATTGGAACATTCTGATGCCCTTCCCCGACCCGATCCTTTACACAATGCCGTGGGTCTTCGCGAGTCATGAGGTGGATGCGCTGGAGTATGCCGAAGTCAACACGGCCTTCGCATACAAGATGCATCTCGACATGAAGATCGACGGCGGCGACGCACCCATCGATAAGTACCCCGCGTTTGCGGACCACGTGCGCAAGCTGGCGGAACTGCGCAAGAAGACTGCGCCGTATTACGTGTATGCGGACTTCCGCGATACGGATGGCATGACGCTCGAAGCGTCGGAGCACGTCGTCACAAAAGTCTACTTCAATCGCGAAACCAAAAAGATGGGCATCGTGCTGGCGGAGACGCAGAAGAAGGCGAGCACACAAACGATTCGATTCTCATGCACACCCGGACTAAACACGATACGGTTGGAATCGAATAGCGGTCGATCGGAAAACCTCGTGTGGAGCGAGGAAATGACCATTTCGCTCGACCCACACGAGGTTGTCGTCCTGTGTCTCGATGCCGTCGATAGTCTCGACAGGGACTAGACGTCGCTTTTGCAGCTACCCATGCCAAAGCTGCACAGGATGCAATCGATGAGGCTGGGCTCGCCGCAGCAGAACGGAAAGTCGCCGTTCAAGAAGTCTTGGATGCACCCGCCAGCCTGAATGACGGCAAGAGCTGGTGTGTGGCTGGCCGATACTCTACGCATGTGTTTCATGGTCGGATCTCCTTTTGCAACTGATTGAGTGAGTTCCTAGCCTTGATACAGCTACTTTTGTACGTCAATTGAGCGTGTTTGTCAATGGCGTTGAATGGGTGTCCACGGCAAGCGGAAACCACAACCGCGGATAGCCACCTCATAGAAAGGCCCGGCGACCAGCTGGTGTGCCGGTGAAAGCCGGGCCCTACGATGAGAATGTACCCCGAATTCGGTGAAGCGGATCACACTTCATCTGCTCCCGAATACTTGCGCTTTACTTCAGGTAGTACTCCATGAACTTCGCGAGCACGTATTGACAGCGTTCGTTGACTCCTGCTGCCGCGTCAAGGGTATGAGGCCAGCCTTCAAGCTTGTCGTAAACGTAGGGAACGCCTAGTTCGGCGAGCTTCGCGGCAAGCGCATCGGATTGGGCAATGGGCACGGTCTGATCGATGGTGCCGTGAACAATAAGCGTCGGCGGCGAGTCCTTCGTGATGTAGAAAATGGGCGACGAACTCTTGAAAAGTTCGGGCGCTTCCTCGTAGGTCTTCTTGAGAAAGCCCGTGACTTCGGACGCCTTGCGGGCCATCTCCACCGTCAGATCGCAAGGACCGTAGAAATTGGCAACGGCTTGCACCTTGCTGCTCTGCTCCTTGTAGAGGTCGCCTTCCAATTCGGGATCGTGGACATACCCGAGCATCATGGACAAATAGCCGCCCGCAGATCCGCCGATCACCCCAATTCGCTCCGGATCGATGTTGTACTCCGTTGCATGAGCGCGCAGCCAGCGAATCGCCGTCTTGCAGTCTTGCACGGCCGCCGGATAAGCCGCGACTCCCGAAAGCCGGTAGTCCAGGCTCGCCGTAACGTAGCCGCGTTTCGCGAAGTCAATGGTGTAAACAAGGTAGTCCTCTCTATTGCCGCTCTTCCATCCGCCACCGTGGATAAACACCAACGTGGGGGCGGGCTTCTTCAAGTCCTTGGGCATGAAGACATCGAGCTTGAGCGATTCGCCGCTCCTATTCGCGTATTCGATACCCGTGCGAGCAACAACGGTATCGGGAACGGCAGGCTTCGTGGGGATGAGTTTCACATCCCCCTTGTTGTACGCCGTCACGACCTCAAGATAGTTCGCGTAACCCTTGGGAACGGGAGGCGCGCCCGCAAGAATATCTGGCTTCTCTTGAGTGCAAGCGGCAACGAGGAAAACTACAGCGAGCATAAATAAGGTGCGGGCGAACATCTTCATAAATGTCTCCTCTGGAACGTGTTGTGCAGCACGAGCCGGCGAGAACGGACATTTCGTGGCGACTTGTGCGCCTCAAAACGCCGAAAACAAAGAAATACATACAAATCCATTGACACGACAACGTTGTCTACCCTATTCTCTACCAAAGGTGCGGCTGCTCGCAACCATCGTTCTTGTTCTGACACGTGAGAATTCAGGGGTAGGGTTCCCGTCTCAGGATACATGGCGTGCATCCTGAGGTCCGGGCCATGGGGGTAGTAAGCCATGGTACGGGAAAGGTGCTTCGATCTTCGTTGCGGCGGACCGTCGTGGGGGATGGCTCGCCCGGACCATAGCGGCTACCCATCTGTCCTCTACTCTTCCAGTTCATTCTCCATTCTTCTCACGCCCACTCGATCTATTCATTCCGAATCAAGCACCGAGCACGTATTCACCGGGCGATCCTTTGCATTAAATCGACGAGAACCAGAAGTCCCGTCATCGTGTAGGGGGCGCAGGTCGCAAAGGAAAGGAGTGCGGTCATGAACCTGAAGGTGTGCATGTGTGTAGTTGCCGTCTTGTCGTTTTGTGTGCCTGCTCGCGGCGCAATATGGTACGTGGACGTAAGCAACACGTCGGGGACGGAGAATGGACTGACGTGGGAAACCGCGTTCACGACGATTCAGCCCGCCATTGATGCGGCGGATAGCGATGGGGGCGGCGAGGTGTGGGTCGCGGAGGGAACCTACGACGAGAATCGGCCTGCATCGAGCACAGGGGCGCTCATACTGAAAGGGGGCGTCGACCTGTACGGAGGGTTCAACGCAAGCGAGGCCGCCATTACGGAGCGCAACTGGAAGTCCAATCCGACACTCATTGACGGGGCAGTGGCGCGTGGTGGCCAAAAGGCGTATCACGTGGTAATCGGCGATTCGGACGTGATACTGGACGGTTTTGTCATCCTTAACGGGAAGGCCAACGGAACCTATCCCAACCTGGAGAGCCTTGGAGGCGGCATCTATCTCGATAGCGCGTCAAAGCCGGTCGCCGAGCTTCCGTTCACAGTGATCAATTGTTCTATCACGCAAAATGAGGCCTTCATGGGTGGTGCCGTCTATATTAATACCAACTCCGTAATGAACGCGAGCAACTGCGCGTTTATAAGCAATGTCACGGGAAACAACGGGGGCGCGATTTACAACTTCGAGGGAACACTGAAACTCGACAAGTGCATGGTTGCATCGAATCAAGCCTACTATGGGGGAGGCATTTACGCCGCTCGCACCCCAATGACCCAACTTACCAATTGTGTTTTCGCGGACAATGATTGCTCACTTGTAGGCGGGGGCATATGCATTGACCAATCCACCTCTTTGTGCACTGTCGCCAACTGCACGTTCTGGGGAAACTCGGCATCCGACGGCGGGGCTGTGTGCGGGAACAACTCGGCAACGGTATCGGTCGTGAACAGCATCGCGTGGAATAACACGGGCACCTACGAGATTACGGGGATCAATGTTTCCGTGGACTACTGCGACATCGAGGACCGCGCACCCTCCGGTCACAATATTCAGGCCGATCCACTGTTCATCGGTGCGGACCTGAACGACTTCCGGCTTCAGGGGTCTTCGCCGTGCCTGGATGCGGGCACCCAGGACGGCGCACCGGAAGACGACTTCCGAGGAGTGGAGCGTCCGCAGATACTCGGAGTCGATATGGGCGCGTATGAGATGTGCGTGGAGACACTGGCATCGCGTTGCGGCGCCGTGAATTCAGACGCGAATACGAAAGAGGCGCGTGGGGACGCCGTCGTGTTTGCGATTCTGTTGTCGTTTTGCTGGATCGGGACACATACAAGAAAACGGAAAGTGTAGTCCATTCGCGGCAACCACCGAACCTTGTAGTAGGTGGAACTGCCGCTGTAGTCTCAAGGCTGTCACGTGGGTGCGCGCCGGAGCAATCCGGCGCGCAAGGTTTGCACGGGAACCGCGCGAAACCGTAAGGGGAGTTGAACGCCATGCCGTTCCGTCACATCAGTGTGTGCCTTTGGACACTTACCGCAATTATAGGATTGGGAACAGGCCTCGCGCGCCCCGCGTATGCCGATGGAATGCCCAAAATAAAGGACAAGACACTGGTCGCGTGGGTATATCTGAATACCCTCGATCAACGCGCAGGCAGTGCGATTACGTTGGACGACCGGAAGACCCACTTTGACGGCATCGTCTTTGGAGAAATTGCCGCGCGCAAGTGGATGGCAGGCAGCGACGGGTTTTCGCGGAGCGCGCAGGATCAGAG
>JAIBAQ010000279.1 GCA_019695095.1 Candidatus Hydrogenedentota bacterium | reverse complement strand
TGCTTGACATGCAAGGGGTCACTGGTTCAAGTCCAGTACCGCCCACCATATAAGTTGTTTAAGAACAAGCCGTTGGGTTTTGGCCTGACGGCTTGTTTGTTTCATGGGGAGACGGCATTGACGAAGCACAGTCCCGACGTCTGTGCTTAATGGACTAGATCTGCCGTAACCGCCGCGAAGTCCGTGTTAGCGGCGCTGGACTAGAATCGCTGGCCTCGTAAGTATTGCTCGCGCGCCTGTTTCTCGTTCCATTCTGCACGGCGTTGCTCGCGTGCAGCTGCGGCCTCGGAGGCAGCCGCTTGGTTTGCTCGATACTGTTCAGCACGGTCGGCACGGCGCTGTTGTTGCTTGTCGTAGTTGGCCTGTATCTCGGCGTCTTCGGCCTCGCGTCTTGCTTGCTCTGCCTCGGCGGCTTGAATAGCAGGCAATTGCGCCAAGTACACAAGATTCTGATAGATAGCCTCAGAGACCAGTCGGCAGTTTGTGAAATCCACTTCTACGTCAAACGTGACGGCGGCATCGTCGTACGTTCTGTCGAACTTGTAGTCTCCGGTTTGACTCTCCGAGCCGCTTCGAACGGTCTTCGAAACACGAATAGAGGGATCTGGTATGGCGTCGATCAGGTATTGCAGACATTTGCGCGTGGTCAGATCAGGCCAGTATTGCTTCGCCTGATAGATGAGCATCACCGCCTCATATTGCTCTTTTTGGGTGTTCTTGGCTTGGTAGTGGCTGTAGGCGCGGTCCCACAGATCGTGCATTTCATCAAGGTCGGGCTTCTGAATGAGTGCGGCATTCAGGTAATCGTACGATAGGGCCATTTGCGCATAGTCGGGCGTGTCGTCTGGCAACTCTTCTGCGGTTGCAGGTTCTTGAGGCACTGGCACGAAGATCGTCTCGGGCGGCGGGGCTGGCTTTTCTGTGAGCTTCTCAATCCACGGATACGCAAGCACACAGGTCACCGCAAATGCGGATACCCCGATGACGATACTCTTGGCTGTGGACCCCATGTTGTTCCCCTCCCGACTTTGCCAAAGCGTCTTGCAAGTACTACAGGGCTATTCTACACCCATAGGCTAACGACCGCGCAAGTAAATTAGCGAACGCCAGCAGCTTGCGTCCCTAATTGACCGGTTAACGCTACCGGTTAAATTAACCGAAATAGACCGAAAACGCGGTTAAAATACGCAATAGATGCAAAGGGGTTGCGATTCGCGCCGGAAGCATGATATAGTAGTCCCAACAGGTTACAGCGTTTAAGTTGAAAGTCGGCACTGTATCACTTGACTACTAGACCGCTTGACATGCAAGGGGTCACTGGTTCAAGTCCAGTACCGCCCACCATATAGGTTATTTCGGGCCACTTATTTGCAGGTCGCAATAAGTGGCCCGTTTCATTTCGCCTTTCCATCGCAAGCCCGCCGTAAGTGCCGCGAGAGTGCCACTTTCATCCCTCAAAAATGCACGAGTATACTCGACTACGCAACAGGTAGATCATACTCATAAGTGAGTCTTCGCAAGGTAGCCGCTTCACTCGTGCGCTCAGCATGAGCGTTGTATTCTGCGTGTGACGCGACCGTTCCCCGCCGGGTCGAGAATGCTCTCCTTTCTTGAAGTAACGTGGGAGCCTATTTCTCGTAGTCGGTTCGTGTGGGGGAGTGGAACACGTTCTGACCACGGAAGCTCAGGGCAGTGCCCTGTTTGACAAGCACATGGCGCGGAGCGTTCCCTTCAATGTCGGCATATAGGGCGCGGGCGTCCGTCGATATAGTGCCTGCCGAGGCGTGCAATTCAAGCATGGTGCCGTCCGAATTGAGGATGGCGATTTCGAAGTGCGGACCATCGCCGATCTGTACTGCCGCGACTCCTGGCTGGTCTGCCAGGATCGCGATTCCTTTGGCCAGAGACGAGGCGTCTGGGGTGGGGGCGTGTGGCATCAAGACAGTCACGAACTGAAGCCGTTGTTCCGGTTCGACCTGGCCTTCCCAAGCGTACTGTGTGGGGAATATGTGACTACCTCGCTGTGCCTCTTCTGCCCTATCGGGCATGACGTTGAGTGAAACGTCTTCTCGGGGTGCATACCATAGCAGCAGGTCCCACGGTTTCTCCTCAAAGAGCAAGGTGTTGTCAAAGTAGTGCGCGCTGAACCATGTGTTGATCCAGTTACTTCCGCGGACCTCGCTGACGTGCTGCGTATTCCAGATCGGGCCGACCTCGGCGCGGAACGAATCGGCGAAAGTTGTTTCGTCGCGAACGAGGACAAACCGATTCTTGACGAACAGGAATTCGCGCTGTTGCGTGGCATTGAAACCTTGGTATTCCGTCACATCCACACGCGCATGGACGGCCAGCGCGTGTTCCGAGAAGACGGGCACGGCGCTCGCCATGCCCGACCAACCCTTGGGGAGTTTCTTTTCGCCTTGAAAGCCTTTTTGCCCCAAATATGTGGCCGTTCCGGAGCGGTCGGCAATTGCCACGGCGTTCTCGCGCGGCACGAATTTTTCGCTCGCCATTTCGGCCATGGCCACGCCATTGTGTTCCAGGCCGATGATTGCCGTCGGATTGAGCGGGTCGTGGCGCGCGTAGCACTCGACCAGCATGAACAGGTCGCCCGGGTCCCAGCCTGAACGGAAGACGAGTTTGCTCGGCATGGAGTTCTGGGTCATGTACGTGTTGCAGTCCACGCCGCCGTAGCCGGGAAACCTCTCGCGGACCTGGGCGTCCGTGAGACGTACAATCTCCTTTCGGTAGAAGATGTTTGACTCCGCCTTCGGTTCGACTGGCTCAACAGAGTCGTCGCATACGAGGCTGGCGACGGCAATATCGGCGATAGCCTTTGAGCCCATGGGGGAGTTGCCACAGAACGGACGTGCCTGGCAGTTGTTCATCAGGCGATGGGCCACCCATCGGTAACGTCCATCCCGTGTGTAGCGTGACGCCAATTCCAATGCCGCTACGCGGCTGCCTGCGACCACGTTATATCCGCAACTGGCTCCGTATGGGATCTCACTTCCGTCCGGCGAAGTCTCTGAGAGGATCTGCTCGAAAAGCCGGCGCGAGTGCGCATCAGTGAAGACCTCTTCTCGTCCCAAGATACATGCAGCGCGCAAGATGTTGCCGAAGCTGCTGTGGAAATACCACACGTCATTGATACCGACATCCCGGAAATCCCACCAGTCTCGCCAAATCACGTCGGAGAGTGTGCGCCAGTCCTTTGCCCCGGTCTCGTCAGGATAGAGGTGCGAGGCAATTGCATTGTTGATGCCCTGCGCCTGGGCGCGATGATGCGAACCGCGAAACCAACCATCCCAGGGCCCATTCTCGGCCCAAGCCGGTTGGTACCGGCGAATTTTCAGCAGCATCTCTTTTGCCCAGCGTTCGTCCTCTTCCGTCATTTGGTGGTGCTTGCGGAGTTCCTCAAAGCACAAAACAGAGATCGTCGTCGCGTCGAGACAGAACACTACGCCTTTCTCTTCGACGGAGTGGTCTACCCACTGGGCGAATGTGTGCATGTCGCGCTTGATCCGTTCGCCTAGATCGGAATCGCCTTCGAATGCAAACACGGCCAGAGGCGGCAGAATCCGCAGTGGTCCATGGCGCCATTGCCACTGATCGCCCTCGGGTGTCATTTGATAGTCGGCAGCCCAGGGACGTACGAAATCCACATAGTCCTTCCTGGCGATCGGATGCCGTGGCACGGTCAAGCTCATCGGCGCACGCGGTTCGTAGCGCTCTTCGGTGTTCTTTGATAGTCCTTGTGCCACTGATGGACGGATGGCCACCGCAAGAAGCAGGGACAGAGCAACGCAGCGTCTTCGGTGTTGGGTCGGGCTCACGAACAGTCTCCCTCCGTGCCCACCTTGAGCACGTTTTGTTCGACATTTCTGGCATGGTACAACTGGTGATCGTAGAGATGAAACTTGATAGCCGGCATCGACACACCTCCTGACTTCCATTGTCGAAACGCGGTGCACGGAATAGGTAGCGTCGAGCTCGTTCGATGCGCGGAGGTGTACTTCACTGCCCCTTGACTTCTTTCTTCCACAAGGGGCTGCCTTTGTATATCGTGCCTATGGGGTATCGGGGATTGGGCTCGACGGCCTTGTTCATAATCGATTCGATCTTTGTTATAACCTCGGCGTGTTCCGCGGCGACGTTGTTTGTTTCGCCAAGATCCTTCTCCAGATCGTAGAGCTGAATCTCACTTTCGCGGCCAAGTCGGATGCCTTTCCATTTGCCCATTCGGACGGCCTGGTCATAGCGGTCGCGACAGTGTCCGTAGTCCCAGTACAAGTATTCGTGAGACTTCTCGACGTTGCCGCCTCGCAATGCGTGTGTGATGGACGTGCCGTCGATGTGGGGAGGGGGCTGGGCGCCGGCGAGTTCAGCAAACGTCGGCAGCATGTCCCAGAACGCCACGATTTCATCGCTGGTTTTTCCCATGGGCACCACGCCGGGCCAGCGCGCGATGAAAGGGGCACGGATACCGCCTTCGCTGAGGTCGCGTTTGAAACCGCGAAACGGGCCGCTGGTATCGAAGCGCGCGGGCACGTTGTCGTTCCCTCCGTTGTCACTCGTGAAGATGACAAGCGTGTCGCGCGTGAGGCCGAGTTCGTCGATTAAAGAGGTGATGCGGCCGACGTCGCGGTCGAGCATGTGGATCATGGCCGCGTATTTTTTCGAGCGCACATCCCAGTCCTTGTCATCGTAGGGTTCGATGGAAGGAACGGTGAGTCCGTCGGGATCTTCGTCTTCTGCCGAAAAGTGTGGCAGCGTGAAGGCCCCATAGAGAAAGAACGGAACGTCCTTGTTCTCGCGGATGTACGTGAGTGCCCGCTCGACGAACAGGTCGTGGCTGTAGTCTTTCCGCGACTCTGTGTTGCCTGTTAATTCGAGCCGCCCGTCGTTGTCGTCGAGGTACTCGGTGTAATAATAGTGGGCATGGTCTTGGTTGAGATACCCCAACCACATGTCAAAGCCCTTGTTCGTGGCGCGGCCCACGGTTCCGGCATCTCCGAGCGACCATTTGCCAACGCCGCCACAGTGGTAGCCTGCCTTCTTGAGCATCTCGGCAACTGTTACGTCATCTTGTTCGAGGTAGGTGGGGTAATGCGGGACATTGTCGCGCGCCGCCGCGTGCCCGTTGTGCAGCCCGGTCATGAGCGCGCATCGGGAAGGGGTGCATACGGGGGCGCCTGCGTATGCTTGGTGGAACAATAGGCCTTCTTTGGCCAATCGGTCGATGTTTGGAGTTTCGATCAACTGCTGTCCATAGCAGCCGAGATCGCCGTAGCCAAGATCGTCTGCCATGAGCAGAACGATGTTGGGTTGCCGTCGTCTGGAAGGGGAGGAGGAATCAGACGACTCCGCACCGCGCGCTTCATCTTGAATCGCAAGCGCCGCCGCGGCCATCCCCACGGTCTTCAGAAAATTACGCCTTTTCATACAAACTACTCCGTGCTCACGGCAGCCGCTTTTTCTGAAGAGGAGCCGTAGAAGTCGGACATTCCCGTGCAGCCCAAATTGATTGCTGACACGAGAAGGCCTTGTGAAGCGAGATCGACTCTTTTGACGAGCGTCGGCTGCAATCAGTTGACCAGAATCTGCGCGCAAACGTCAACACCTGGCAGGGCCTGATGTGTGGGGAGACGCAGAATGTCATGGTGCGAGAAGGATCATCCATCGGATTCATGAATGCAGCCGGTTCAACAAGCTGGAGGTCAAGGAATTCACAGCGCAGCATAGCCGCAATCAGAAGAGACTTAACCACGGATGAGCACCGATGCACTCCGATAAAAGGGAGGATTAGGCCCGAATGAACTCACACTACGGGGAACACGGGCAAAACACGGGCGCGGTGGAGACC
>JAIBAQ010000278.1 GCA_019695095.1 Candidatus Hydrogenedentota bacterium | reverse complement strand
ACGGAGCTACCCTCCTGCACAGGTTCAGCCAGATCTTTCAGTTCTAACTGCTTATCCTGTTGGGACTTGCCGGTTTCTACGAAGGATCTCTGTGCTTCTCCGGTAGCCCCCAGGCTCTCCAGGACACCCCCTTGCCCCGTCAGGAGAATCATCGGGACACCCCGGGTATAGACATGGCCGCCGATTCCAGGCGCAGCGTTTCTGAGCTTCCCCGATGTTCTTCGACTTTGCAGGCAATCGATGTCATCTTGATGGGGGAAGGTGTTGTCAGGTTATTAGATTGACCTATATAATTACAGCAGTTGTAGATATACGTCGAAGTTGTGGTGTTACTCAATCCGCGATGTCGGCTATGTGAAGGAGACTCAATCCTATGCAGACATGCAAAGTGGCGCTGCTTCTTGCATTCGTTCTGTGGAGTAGTTCCTTGCGAGGCTATGCCCAACCTCACGTGGCAGATAACGATCCGGGGGATGCGGGCCTAAGTGCGGATGTCGAAGTCTACTCGCCGGACGCCTCTTCTCTGCCAGATTCTCTTGGTTCTGAGTCAACAAGCGCGATTCTAATCGCGGCCAACGCCTCCAATCCGACGGAGCCTCCGAAGTCCGAAGACCAAGCACCAGTTAGCGATGAGGTGGGTTCGGTCAAGACGGTGAAAGGAAGTGTGTCTATCGTTAGCGGTGGACAGACAATTTCTGCGGCAGTTGGAACTCGACTGCATGTCGCTGATGTACTGAAAACGGAGAAGGATGGGTCCGTGGGAGTCATCCTCAAGGACGACACGGTCATTAGCCTTGGTCCGTCAAGCGAATTGGAGATGAAGGACTTCAAGTTCGAGCCGAAAGAGGAAGAGTACTCTTTCGTCACGCGCATGGTACGAGGCACCTTTGTATACGTTTCCGGACTGATCGGAAAGTTGTCTCCCGAGTCGGTGAAGATGGAGACGCCGGTGGGCATAATCGCCGTGCGGGGCACAAAACTACTCATTCGTATAAAGGGTTAGTGCTATGCGACACAACATGACAGTCTGTATCCGAACGCGCGCCGCTTGGAGCGCCTTTGTCGCGCTTATGTTCATTGCCGGGATGGGGTGTGCGACTACGAGGAACGTGGTTGTGCTGGTTCCAGACCCCGACGGCCGCCTTGGAAGTGCGCAAGTGACGAATGCGGGGGGCTCCGAGAGCCTGACACGTTCGGGCGATAGCACTGCACTCAAGAGTGCGTCTGCCGCGCCCAGCGCACCGAAACCCATGAGCGCGGCGAATATCCAGAAGATTTTCGCCCCGGCCTTGGCCGCCGAACCGGCGCCGCCTATAAAGTATCTAATCTATTTCAGACGCGATTCCGCCAATCCGGATGAGGCATCGCAAGAGACAATCGGGAAAGTGCTGGCCGCAATCAAGGAGCGCGATTCGCGCGACATCAGCGTGGTAGGGCACACCGACCGAAGTGGCGACGATGCCTACAACCTGAAGCTATCCATCGAGCGAGCAACGCACATCCGGGATTTGCTGGTCCAAGCGGGCGTTCCTAACGACCTGATTGAAGTGAAATCACACGGCGAAGGGAATCCCCTGATCCCAACAGCAGATGGAGTGGAGGAACCGCGTAACCGCCGCGTCGAAGTGGTCGTACGATAGGGCCGCGGGGATGAAAAGCCGCTGCGGGTTTCCGGTATGAATCACGTGCGGCGCAGTCGGCTTTTCGGAAAGCCGAAAGCGTACAAGGGAGTCTTTTTACTTGGACTTCTGCTTGCCGCTCTCTTGGCCACTCTGTTTGTCAGAAGACCCTGGCTGATTCAGGAACTCGACCACCTCGTCTACGACACGCTTCTGAGAACGATGCGCCGCGACCCTCCTCCGTCCAACGTGGTCATTGTGGACATCGACGAAGCAAGTCTTCGCGAATTGGGGCAATGGCCCTGGCCCCGATACCAATTGGCCTTCCTTGTTAAGTCGATAGCCTCGGCGCAGCCCCAATCGCTTAGTATTGACATGATGCTCTCGGAGGTGGACCGCACCTCGCTCGTGCACATTCGCGAGGATCTTGAGCGCAATCTTGGAATGACACTTCCGCTTACCGATATCCCCGCTGATCTCATGGACAATGATCGTATGCTGGCTCAATCGATCAAGCATGCGCCCAGCATCATGGGGACTTGGTTCTCCTTTGAGGATGCCGATGGATCCGTGGGTACTCCGTGTTCGGCTCCGCCGGTAAACGTGGTCTTCTTGCGTGAGAACGAGAGGATACCCTTGCCGGAGTTTCCGCCGGCGACTTCAATGAAGTGTCCGAATGCACAACTTCTTCAATCGGCTCATTCGATAGGTTTTCTGAATTCGATTCCCGATTCGGACGGGCGTATCCGCAGAATGCCGCTCCTGATATCCATGAATGGCGGCATCTATCCCTCTTTGGCGCTGGCGACCACGCTCTTCGATCTCAAGACCAATGAAGTCTTCGTCAAGGTCTCGCCTGCAGGAATCGAGTGCGTCCGCATCGGACAGCGCAGTATCCCCACGGATAGGGCTGGCAACATGTTGCTGCGATTCAGCGGGCCGGGCAATCACTTCCAGCATATTTCCGCCGCTGCCATTCTTCGCGGCGAGGTCTCTTCGGAATTGCTCAAGGACAAGGTGATTTTGCTCGGGACTTCGGCGACGGCTCTACGGGACGTGCAGTATACGCCGTTCGAAAAGGCGGTCTCGGGGGTGGAACTGCACGCACTGGCAATGGACATGATGCTGCGCCAGGAATATCTTCATTCGCCTTCGTGGGAGCATGGCGCCCAGTGGGTATTGGCTTTGGTTCTTGGCGTATTGGTGGCGGCTGGCGTCGCACGGCTGTCACTTGTCTCGTGCGCCTTTTGGTGCGGGAGCGCGGGCGGTCTTTCGTGGTTTGGAAGTCAATGGCTGCTTTCGCAAAAAGGAGTCTTCATTTCACCTGTTCCCGCGCTATCCGCTTTGGCGGTGTGCTTTGTTCTTCTGACCGTGCTGCGTTTCTGGCACGAGGAGCGACGCGCCGGCCGGAATGCAAGGGCGCTGGCCGCGGCACAAAGCTATGCTATCGGCTCTCTGACGTCTCTCGCGGAGACACGGGACCCCGAGACCGGCCGCCACATCGTTCGCACGCAACTCTATGTTCAGCTCCTCGTCAAGCGCCTGGCTCGCGATAAGGGGTTCAGAAAAGTACTCCCCCCCGAAGTGGCCGAGCTCATACCGCAGTGCGCGCCGCTGCACGACGTCGGTAAGGTCGGTATACCGGACTGCATACTCCAGAAGCCTGGAAAGCTGACCGACGAAGAATTCCAGACGATGAAGACGCACACCACACTGGGATACGAGGCCCTGCGAAAGGCACACACGTTCTCTCCCTCGCAAGAGGAAGTTCCGTTTCTAGAGTTGGCTTGCGAAATCGCTTACACGCACCATGAGCGGTGGGATGGAAAAGGATATCCCAGAGGACTGAAAGAAGAGGCCATACCCATTGCAGGCAGGATCATGGCATTGGCCGACGTCTATGATGCATTGACCAGCAAACGATGCTACAAGGAAGGCTTCAGCCATGAACGGGCTCTGGAGATTCTCACTCAAGGACGGGGAACGCAATTCGATCCTCGCGTCGTCGATGCCTTCTTGGCAGAAAGTGCTCAATTCGAGACCGTTGCGAAGAAGTATGCCGACACGTAGAAAAGGCTGTATTTGACGTATCAGGGGAATGGATCTGCACAGGGCGCAGTTCACAATGGACACGATGAAAGCTGAATAAGGTGAACGTCTAATTTCCCGATTCTCTCAACCCTCTTGGTGTTAAGGGAGGAGACCTGCCGGTCGTAAGAGTGGTCCGCGTCACCAGGGATTTCGAGAAAGTCTTGCCGAGATTGTCCAGTTTTCAGCTCCACGCTATGATGAATTGCATTTAAGGCGCGCGTGATTGAGTGTGGATCTGACCAGAGTTCTCTGATGGCCACGGGGAGGGTCACACGTGAACCGGGGCAAAGCAGTAGGAACGGGAGTGGCTGCGGCGCTGGCGATCTACTTTTTGATCGTGCCGATGTTCTGGTGGCTTTCTGAACCCGCGGCAAGCGTCACGATACCGAGTGCGTGGCGGCATGATGTGGATGTGCCGATTCATGTGCGCGTCACGAATCCGCATCCCAATTTCGTCATTCAAGAGGTGCGCGTCACATTCGATTACGCGCCGGGAGACGGCCAGGGTACGCCCTATCCGCGTATTCTCCATCAGGCGGCAAAGAAGCAGGATTGGCCGACGTTCACGCTCAATCGATTCACGTGGCCTTGCTCAAGTGACCTCGACGTGACGCTGCCGCTCGCGGAACTCGCGCGGGATAGCGGTGTGAAGGCGGGGGTATTGAAGGGGCAGGTCCAGGTAACGGTCGATTACGTGCGCGCGACCGGGCGAAGTCATGCTCGCATGGGGAGACTTTCGAATAGTTCCGTGATGATCGCGACACCCTACGAATTGGCATTGGATTAGCGCGCATACTCGTTGGGTATCCGGCTTTCTTTGCTGAAATGAAGTGTCATTGCGTACTACACTCTGCCGCTATTGACGAAATGGGCATCGTGCCGTTGAAGGGGGGACTGGAATGACCGCGCTGGTGGTTGTGGCGTTTGCGCTGGGTGCGCAATTCAACCTAATCGGAAATGCAGGCGACTGGAGCGGCAACACGGACCGGCCTGGCGCGACGATGACGGTGTCGTTGAATGATGGCGTGTTGGCGGCGGACATTGTCTCGGAGGGCGGGGGACAAGAGACATTTCCCAAGTTGATCTGCAAGGAATTCGAGACGCCGCAGGATTGGCGTGACTACACACGGTTGAATGTCCGAATGAGGGTTGTGTCGACCGATCCGAGAGTGAAGACCAAGCCGATGGCGTTTGTCTTCTACGACGAGAAGACGCGCCGGACCGATCTGCCTACTAACGAGATGACACAGCAAATCATCAGTCACTCGATCCCTGTAGGAGAGTGGGTGGACGCTAAGTGTTGGCTCGGAGATATCCGCCGCTCGGCAATCCGAAGAATGGTTGTGTATCTCTACGAAATGCCACCACCTTCGGCGCACTCGTATCGCTGGGAGTTCGCTACGCTGGAGCTGGAGAAGGTCGACGGCGATGCCGAGGTGTTGGAAGGTGCGCCAAAGCTCGAACACACAAGCTCGACGCAGGCCGCCTCGATAACCACCAGCGATGGATTGAGGTTGAGTCTGGATGCAAAGGGCAACGTTGCTAATGTCGAGTGCGACGCGCAGCGATTGGGTGGCGGAAGCGCAGAACCAACGGGACTGCTCGTGCGCGATGTGGGAAACAACGGGCCAGTGCTTCGGGTCGGTGGTGAGGTCAAGCAGGAGCAGGGTGTCATTCGCCAAGCATCCCATCTGGAGGATGCTGGACTCAACGTCGTGGCAACGTACCGGTCCGCGGGTCCGTGTGTGGAAGTGCAGGGGATGGTTTCAGACACGCGCGGTCAAGAGCGCGCGGTAACCGTGTATTTCGCGTTGCCTGTTGCAGATGGGCCGTGGACATGGTGGGACAGCGTGGCTGCTTCGCGCACGGCGTCGGATAACGATCGGGTTCTGGGCTACTTCGAAGGTGGCGTGGGTTATGGGCTGCGCGGCGAACACTCGAAGTATCCGCTGGGCGCGATCACGTGGCCGGGTAACGGCGGTCTGACGTTCGCCATCCGTATGGATGAGCCGATGGTGCACCGCATAGCCTACGTCCCGAAGCTGAGACTCTTCTATATCGCGTTCGACTTTGGGCTGGTCCCTGAGAAACGCATCGATGGGCGGCCATTGTCCGAGGCGCCGTTTCGATTTCTGGTGTATCGCCACGATCCTGCGTGGGGTTTCCG
>JAIBAQ010000277.1 GCA_019695095.1 Candidatus Hydrogenedentota bacterium | reverse complement strand
CCGGCTACCTCGTTACGAAACCCGGCACGTCTTTGACCAATATCGAAGGCGTGTTTGCGGCGGGCGACGTGCAAGACAAGATCTATCGGCAGGCCATCACGGCGGCAGGTTCCGGCTGTATGGCCGCACTCGACTGCACACGCTGGCTTGAGGCGCAACACTAAGTCAAGAATCGGGAAAAAGGAGCCTTCGAAACCGCCGAAGGCTCCTTTCCAATTACAGTGCCGTGTCGCCTTTGCTAACATTCCCAGTTGGGATACCGGAAACTCGAAAAGTGTCGAAGCGAAACCTCTACCTCGTCACCGGAACGCGGGAGATCAAGTATTGGTGGCAGGACATGCCCTGCTGCTCGAGACTAGTCTATTGGCTAGTTGCCGAGAGTGATAATGACATCTCCACTTCTGTATATTTCAACCTTCGCCCCGGAAATTCCCATTATCCTCACATCTTCAGCCAAGTCTGGATTGGTATCAATCCTGACCACGGCCCGGGACGCGGTATTGGTACTTCCGTACAGTCCAACGCATGACCGTGACGCCCAGATGTACGCTTCATCTGGATGACTGCCGTCACGAAGTCTGGTTCCACTTCCATCGCCATACAGATCAAACCATTCCATGAAGCCCGCGGGTCTTCCAAGACTGTCTCGATACACTTTCACAGGATTAAAAGCGTACACAACGCTGGTCGTCGTGACAGCTGCCAACAGCGCACACACCGAAATCACAAAGTATCGCTTCTTCATTATCTTGTCTCCGGTATTAAGAACTCGTGTTTTCCAGTCTTACACTTAATTCCGATTCGCCTTGGCAATAAGGAGCCAAAGTCCCCGTGACTTGGTTCCTTAACGGAAGTCGCCTTTATCGGTCTACCGCCGACGAACATACTCAGAATCGCTCCCACCAGTAGATGGCGCCTTCGGGGTTGCCAAAAGTGCCAGGTGTTGCGGTAGGCGCTTCATCCGCCCCAATGTCAGGGGCTTGATCTTCGGCAAGATGCGGCCCAATAGCATCATCAAAGTCTCGAATGTAGTCTTTCCAACTGATGTTATACGGCTTGATGCCGCTGTCCCTACAGGGAGAATCGTCACTAATGTGTAGAAACTCGTCCCAACCTGCTTGCGGCGAAACCGATGTGAATTCCGGCGTGATATTTTGCCAGGCCCCGATACAATTCTGACCCCAATTGGGATTTGTTGGTACGTCAATCATGCAGTAGTCTGGCGTACCACTCAGAACGATTTCGTCATTTGAGTTGGCCCACACTATGCAATTGATAATAGGATGTCTCGGATTACAGTCGTAGATGCCGCCGCAACCAGAGGTTGGAGCAGTGTTTCCGTAAATGGTGTTGTTCTCGATTGACCCGTAGTCACATTGGAACATTGCGCCACCGTACCCGGAGGCCTGATTCGCGTAAAAAATGTTATAACGTATGATGGCACCGGAGGCCCCGCCCCCAGTCTCATCCACTGTGTATGCGGAAGCAATGCCGCCGCCATTTACTGCATCGTTATATGCGATGAAATTCTGTTCGATGGTACCATTACACGCAGCGATTGCCCCTCCCTCGCCACCAGCCGAATTATTGAAGAACACATTCTTCCTGATGATGCTGAATTGGCGCCCTGCAATATTGCTGCAACCGTAAATGGCCCCGCCGTGTTGAATCGCACCGTTGACGTACTCCTCAGCATACTGCTGAGTCCCAAACTCATTTCCCTCAATCAGGCCATGGCAATAGGCAACCGCCCCCCCGAATGTTGCCCCGTTGGCTTTGAAAATGTTGTACATAATCCTAGCTGTGGACCCGTTCGAGATGCTCGTGCCACCACAAATACCTCCACCGCTTGGGACACCCCACCCTGCGGTAATTGTGAACCCAATGATCGCGGAAGCGGGACCTTGCGCAGCGCTCATCCTCACAGCGGGTCCCATCTTCCACCCTGAGATAATCGTACTTTCAACCACGGCTCTATCGTTCGGATCCGAAGAGGTAATAGCCAGGTTCTTGCTGCCAAGATCGATACTGCAGTAGTAACCCGGATAGACCTTCACAACTGAATGATTGGGTACAGCAGTTATGGCGTCTCGGATTCCTAGTCCCCCGTTGAACGGGAAGTTGACTATACCCTCCGCCCCTGCCGGTGCGTTGACTGTATAGACCCCTTCCCGGTCCGGCTTGGCCCCGGCAAAAACCCGATCGCGAATACCGTTTGGGCTGGTTGTTGACCCCTTGAGGTGCATATTGCCGTTTGGGTCAATAAAGGCAGCGACCGTTCCGTCTGCCTTCTTAATAATGAACTCCCTGTTTGTCGCGGACGGCTGCGGGGAGGTTTCAATCGAGATGGTGCCCTTGAGGTAGAACCTTGGCCATACGTAGCCGGAACCAGCGTTACCTCGGTAAGAATCCAGGCGGGCCAACACCGTACCGTCGGCTCGGCGCACGATAAACTCTTTGGAATCCGTTGGCTCTAGTTCTGCTGATGATGCAGATTCCTTAATATCTCCGTCGATGATGAAGCGTCCATCCTCGTCCCACGACATTATCGACTTTCCACGGCTATCTCGAACTCTAAAACGTTTCTTCTTGGCCAACGACACGGCACCAAAGCCGTCGACGCGCCCCCACCCTGTATAGTAGTCACGTCCCGGCGCGGCCGTTTCGCTGTAGGAAAACCACTGCCCCGTGTGCGGTCCCTGCTCGCTGAAGTTCTCTGTGTAAACAAGGTCGTATGCCCCCCACTGCAAGAATGCCTGGACTTCGGCAGGTGAGAAGCTTGGGTCCACTGTCAGCACGAGTGCGGCCAGTCCTGCCACAGTAGGGCCTGCTGTTGACGTACCGCCTGTCGTTCGATAGTGCTTATCGGGATCGTCAAAGAATGCTATGTTCGGAACATCAACATACTCCGTAATATCCTTTGACCCAGGGTGCTCGTGCTTCACTGGAGCAAGTACATCTAGAGACCAGCCATAGTTGGACCCCTCCAGATGATCGCCCACCTTTTGCACCCCGTCTACCGTTGAATATTCTCCATCATTGATAAATTCTGCTCTTCGTTCAGTAGAGTTGGACTCGTTCAATGCCACACTACTCATACCCGCGGCAATCACTTCCGGCAACACGGCGGGATAGGACGGGTTGGCATCAAGACTCTTGCCTTCGTTCCCGGCGGGTGCGACAATCAATACTCCCCGCGCTCTGCCTTCGCGCACAGCCTCATGGACTCCAAGATCATACGTCTCGCAAATGGGAACGTAAACTACATGAGCGCCACTTCTACACGCATACAGGATTGCTTGTTCCATTCTTCCACTAGAATAAACGTCAAACATGTGCATGTTCTGAACATCATTGGCAAAAGTACCCATTCGATATCGAACTGGCATCACTTGGGCAGTCCAACAAGCTCCAGCGATTCCTTCAGAAATCTGGCCCGATATGATCGTGTTGTTCCCACGCGCAGCGGCCACACCAATGAGGGTCCCATGCCCTCGGCCGAGTTCAAAAAGGTAAGGCCTGTCTTGATTAGGCGTACCATCCGGATTCTCGAAATAGCCGCAGTAATCCGGGTAGGGAATATGGTCTCCCCCGGTAAAACTCAGGGGATCATTTCCCACGAAATCCCAGCCGAAAACGTCGTCAACATATTCGTTTTGATCGTCATCATCACCTAATCCATTCCGAATATTCAGAAGTTCGGCTTGGTTTATCCACTGATTTGTGGCAAGTGGCGGATCACCGAGGACTGGACTCTTAACCAAAAAGTCTGAGTGTCCTTCTATCGAGTCCTTAATGCGTGGGCCTGCATTTTCGGGAGCATACTGCACTTCGCCTCCCCACGCGGAGCCTTGCTGCAAATGCGTCCAATGGCCGTCTATTTGCCTGTTCCTGAAGTCCAACGCCACGCCCGTGTCCAAGCTCGCGATGACTATACGAGGGAATTCGGAGAGCAATGCGGGCGCTGTCGGATTTCCGTAAACGGCATTCCATGCCGCAGGCATGCTCATCAACCTCATATTCCATTGCCCATACTGTAAATTTAAACCACTTGGACCGGTCGTAAAGAGCTCATCGACAGGATCTGTAGCCGCAACTTGAAATAGAGGTGTGAAATCAGGCGTGGCTTGAATGACAAACGGCAGGTCATTGAAACGATTCGCTTCTTCAAGAGCGTCTTTCGCGCCGAGTTCTCTTGAGCTCTTTGTAACTACCACACGGTATCCACGTTCACCTATTGTTGAATACTCTTGCCCGTAGAGAACTTCGAGTCTCTCCCTGCAGAACAAGCTTCTCATGTCGCAGTCGGATACCCTAAGGGGAACAGTGACGTAGAACATATCGGACAGGGCTGCTTCTCGACCGCCTTCATGGATATGCACAGGATTAGCAGACAACACACCCGGCTCGTCATTCAGGTTTCTTATCAGCGAACGAATGTACTCGACTGAATGTTTCTTCCCGAGATAGGCAACTATAGGCTTTGCACCTTTAAATCCAGTCTTCTCGTCAAAAAAGGCGCTGTCGAAGACATTGAGGAATTCATATTTCTTCAAAACACCCTGTGCATCTTCAAAAGTCGCGGTATCGGTAAATGTGACAGCTATTTTGTCCAGCGCGAGTTCAATGCCTACGATTTGCTTTCTGTACCCACAATAGTAATCGGTACTTTCGGGTTGTGCGATCGTTCCCGAAGGGGAATTGGACAAAGGAGGATCTTGGGAAGCTGCCGCATTGGCCGTTTGCGCATTCGCACCCCAGCCCCAAACTGGACTCAGAGCGGCCAGAAACGCCAAAAGAATGGACCCATTGATTTTCACTATAGTTTCCCCCGACAGTCACTACCACATTTTGATGACGTGCCCCCCTCCGTACACATAATAGCGCTATATATCCTTGTTTGGCAATAGGACTCTTTGGCTTGACGTTTTCAATGGGGATACACCGCATTGGTGATACGGTCGAACAACATCCAGTGGTGTCGACTTGATGAATGTCAGAGTAAGAGTACAGGCCACCGCTAAAGCGGAAGACGCCGTCAGTCTTGAGCACCAGTCAATTGGGATCAAACCACCGGATACGACGGGTCGGACCTTTTCCTTGTGACCAGCGAGATATTCTCGCGTAATATGGTGTGCTTATCCTGCCCCGTATGGGTCGTTTGATGGCGTACTCGCAGGTGCGCTTTGAGGTGGCGCGGCGGCAGGCACGGGCTCTCCCATCGGCAGGATCGGTTGGTTCTTCGAATGCCGTGACTCGTTGGTGCTCGACACACGCACAGCCGCTTTGTCCTTGAACACGCACTTGTTCTCGCAGATGCCGCAGCCGATACATAGATTTGGGTCAACACGCGGCTGCTTCACCACCCGTGTTGCGCCGTCGCGCACCTGCACGGTCGTTTCCACGAAGTAAATCGCCTTCTTGGGCAAGGGGCAATGCTCTTCGCAGATCATGCATTCGCGGCCGTAAGCGTACGGCAGACAACGCGTCACGTCGAACGAGGCCAAGCCGATCTTGGTCGTCTTCTTTTCTTCAACGGGCAACGGCACAATCGCTTCCGTTGGGCACACGTGGCCGCACAGGGTGCATTCGTATTCGCAGTACCCCAGTATCGGCACCAGACGCGGCGTCCACATTCCTTCGACGCCCGCTTCCAAGAACGTTGGATTCAACGCGTTCGTAGGGCACGCCTTCATGCACAACCCGCATTGCACGCACCGTTCGAGGAAGTCGCGTTCGGGCCGCGCGCCCGGCGGGCGAATCAATCCGGGATTGAACACGCGTCCTTGCGCTTCCGGCGTCAGGCGAAATGCGAGCAACGTCCCAACACCCGCGACTCCCGAACCCAGCAGCATGCGGCGCGACAAGTCGAGCGGCGCAACCTCCTGTTTCTTCCACGGTGGGAAGAGTTCGAAGGTGCCCGCTCCCCAGTTGCAGCGCGCCGCGCAGTTCAGAC
>JAIBAQ010000276.1 GCA_019695095.1 Candidatus Hydrogenedentota bacterium | reverse complement strand
CGCCCGGCAGGCGGCTCTCGCCGCTTGCCTTCGTCCGACGAGCATCCCCAAGGAGTGTCTCCGGTGCCCGGTGCGGTGCCGCACTCAAGCGCCGCCGCGGATTTGCAGCTCTGCCGAAAGGACACGAAGTGTGGCGGCGAGATGCGCATCATCGCCTTCCTCACAGAGGCGTCGGCCGTGCGCGAGATCCTCGCGTACGTGGGCGAGCCGACATCACCGCCGCGCATCTCCCCGGCCCGCGGCCCGCCCCTGTGGGAGATGTCCGATGCCGAGCAGGAGCAGTTCGATCCTCAAGCCCAGCCGGCGCCGGACTACGAATTCGATCAGCGCATCGCCTGGTAAAGGCAGTACGAAGACGGTCCAATCGGGCTCGTCGGGGACCGCTTGCGCCATGGGTCGCCGCGGCGGCCTCGGCGGCCACCGCGGCCACCGCGGCGACCCATGCTCCTACTCGCGCTGCGATTCCGGCGAGGTTTGCAGGCTCCGTCGGCACGCATTTTCCGAATCACGACTGCTGTCAGGGCCTGGAACACTTGCGGAAGTGGCGTTGGATCTCCTATCCTTTACGTTGGATTTCCTATCTTTGAGAAGGCAACGGATTCGGGTGCAGTGAAGATTTGATTGTGGTGGCTGATAATGCAGACAAAAGTGAGGTGCAGAATGAAGGCGAAGCGGGTAGTTCTTGGTGTTGTTGTTGCGTTGGTCATGGCGGTGGCGATTCTTTGGCTGAATCGACAGACTGCGGGCTCCGTGCATGTTGGCATCATAGAACCCATGGTGCATGTTGCGATCTCGGACATAACGAGAGGCATCGAGGAAGGCTTGAAAGCCGAAAGCGATGCAATGTTCGAGGTGTCGGTTAGGAACGCAAACGGAGATGCGGCCACCATCCCGCAGCTCATAGCCCAGTTCAAGGATACGGGCATACAGATATTTGTGCCGATTTTTACGGGAACCTCGCAGGCGACGAAGAAGTCCGTCGGCGACAAACCCATAGTGTTTGCGGCGGTCACTGACCCTGTTGCGGCCGACCTCGTGAGCAACCCCAAAGCGCCGGAAGGCAGTATTACGGGGGTGAGTGACCTATGGCCCATTGGTTCGCAGTTCGATCTGATCCGGCAGATACTGCCGGGAACTTCCCGGATGGGGATCCTTTTCGATCCGAACGACCCGAGTTCTGCGGCGACGATGCCCTTGATCCGCGATCACGCCAGGGCAAAGGGCATTGAACTCGTCGAGAAGCCGGTGCACTCGGCCGCCGAGGTGGCCATGGCGCTACCGCTTTTCAAAGGGCAGGTTGACTGCCTATTTACGGCAAACGATGTGACTATAACGAAGTCCTTCCCTGCTCTGGTTGCGTTTGCCATTGAGAATAAACTCCCGCTGTTTGCCGGCGACTACTCGTCCGTACAACGTGGTGCCATTGCGGCCCTCGGGCAGAACTACTACAACGTCGGTCGCGACGCGGCGAAACTGATCGCCGCTATCGCCCGTGGCGAGAAGGTTGTGAGTCTGCCGGTGAAATACACTCAGGGTGGGGACCTGCACGTCAACTTGGCGGCGGCCGAAAGGATGGGCGTGAAGATCCCAGATGCGGTTCGCACGGCAGCAAAGCAGACGTATGACAGCATTAGCGAAGGAGATGGCAAATGAGCGTTGTGGCAGGCAAGGTGCAACACTATCCGCTTGCTGCGCGTTCGTCGCGAATCCACGGCAAGGGCATGTTTGCGCGGAAGGCAATACCCAGCAACACCGTCATCTACGAATCCGACGACTACACAACAACCGTGTATGCCGTCTATGGAAGCCTCCAGCGGACGGCTACGGAGCATCTTCTGGAGGACCTCCTGCGTTGGGAGAACCATTCTTGCGTCCCGAACACGACCTTGCGATTTGACGGGACAACGGTTCAACTCCTATCAATCCGTCCAATCCGGGTCGGGGAGGAAATCGTCTGCGACTACCGTACGACAGAGGATTCTATTCCGACTCCGTTTAGATGCAACTGCGGGCACTGTGGTGGGATCATGGTCCGATAGCGAAGCAATATGTACCAACTGCTTTCCATAGTTGAGTTGACCTGTATTTTGTCCTTCGTGGCTTTCGCGGCGATCCTCACTTTCAGGTTTGCTGGATTTCCCGACCTGTCCGTTGATGGAGTCTTTGCGTTTGGCGCAGTCGTATTCGCGAGACTGTTTCTCGCAGGTTGGAGTATCCCGCTCGCTCTTGTGGGTGCCGTGGCCGCAGGAATGCTGATTGGTGCGGTTACCGCGACCATTGCCAGCCGGTTGAGGATCAATCCACTTCTTGCCAGCGTCCTGATTCTCACGATCCTGTACTCGCTGAACTTGCGCGTTCTGGGCCGGGCCAACCTGCCGGTCTACGGCGTAATGGAGTCTGCATTTGCCGTACCGCATGCTCGCATCGCCATCTTGCTTGTGCTGGCTGGTTGCGCGTGGCTGGCTGTATTCGTCTTCTTCAAGACCGAACTCGGTACTGCCCTCCGCTCGACCGGCAGCTCCCCGGAGTATCTAACCGCCATCGCCCGAAACCCCGCGCGGTACCGGCTCCTGCTTGTGGCCCTGGCAGGTGGTTCGGTTGCCGCCGCCGGAGCGCTGCTTGCCCTGAAGTTCGGCTTTGCCGATGTCTCGCTGGGAACAGGAACCATCATCATTGGTATTGCGTCCCTGATCATCGGCGAAAAGATATGCGGGCGCAATTCCCTCCTTGCGCAGCTTCTTGCCGCTCCAGTCGGGATGGTATTTTACCAACTTTCGGTGGGATTGGCCTACTCGATAGGAGTATCGTCAACAGATGTGAAGCTTGGCACGGGATTGATTACCATAACCCTTCTTGCTTTGAGTAGAGATGAACGACACAAACTACTTGATTAAGGTCGAGAACCTGACCAAAGAGTTTGACCGCCCGGCCGACGTCCCGCTGAGGGTCTTGGACGATGTGTCGCTGACGATATCCCCGGGCGACACGATTGCCTTAATGGGGCCAAACGGCTGCGGCAAGACTACCCTGTTACGGATCATAGCCGGCGAACTCAGCCCCACATCCGGAAAGGTCTTCCTTGACGGCAGGAACGCCACCAACGCGCCACCCCACACTCGGGCGCGTCTCATCGGTCGTGTCCATCAGGAAAGCTACAAGTCGCTCGCCTCGGAACTGACCGTGGAGGAAACGCTGGCATTGGCCACCCGCCGCAACGCCCGATTGTCGCTGGGCTTGCCTAGTACTCAGCACGTTCTGGAATCCGTGCGTAGCTTTTCGGAGAAAGCTGCGGCTTTCGTCGAACCACGTAAGGAGTTGGTGACCCGAACGCTCTCTGGAGGCCAACGCCAACTTCTGGCTATCATCACCGCCATCCTCGGAGGGCCAAGCATACTCTTGCTCGATGAACATCAAGCGTCACTTGATGAGGAACTGAAGTCCATCTCTGATGAACTCACTCGGTCTTTCGTTTCTGGGAGAGTGGCTGCGGCAATCGTAGCGACCCACAATCGCGAGTGGGTAAAGCGCCAGTGCAACACCGTCTTTTCGTTCAATGGCGGCACCCTGAACGTTCAACCGACAGCGCAGGAGGGATATTCCCCGTGAGCGGAACTCGCTATGATCTCGTCTTCTTCACTGCGCTTTGGGAGGAGCGCTACTTCCTAGTTCGCTATCTTCTTGGAAATGTCGACTTGTGTTCTGGGGCAGAGCCTCGACACTTGCCAAGAGATCCGTTGTTCCCAGACGATGATGCGTTGGGTATGATGGAGCGTGACGGTCTGCGTATTGGTGTTGTTACAACTGAGGCAATGGGCGGCGTGCGTTCGGCTGTCAAAATCACACAGATTTGCGAGCAGTTGCTTCCACGGCGCATCGTAGTTGTCGGATTGTGCGGTGCTTACCGTCCGGAAAAGAACCCACCGCTGCAGTTGGGGTCGGTCTGTGTTGCCGACGGCCATGAGTATCACTCGTTTGGCAAGATTAGTGGCCCGTCCAAGATATTTCAGATGCGTGAACTTCCAGCGTTGACTGCCGATGAGCGGGCAACCGCACTGAAGCAATGGTTTCCATCCCACGGCTGGGTTCGTACGGCTTTGGAGTGGCAGGGCAAAAGTGTGCGGAATGATTGGCTCAAGTGGACGGGTAAGGCGGATGACGAAGACTACAAGGGACAAAAGACGGTGTCTCGTCCTGTCGCAAAGCAAGCGACATTTGTCAGTGGGGAAGTCGTATTGACCAGCCGAGTTTATGCAGCAGAGGTGATCCAAACGAAGAACCTTGGGAAGCGGCCTGTAGTCTTCGATATGGAAGCATACTCGATCGCGCATGTGTGTAAGGAATATGAGATTCCATGCCTGACGGTGAAAGGAGTTTCTGATTATGCCGATGACCCGTCTGACTACAGAGTCCTACCTCTGGCCGATAACCAGCCCGAACCACCCGCGGTCACGTCTAACCATATCGGGGCACCGGTATCTCTCCGCCCAACGTCCGTTCCTAAACCAGATGTGCAAGATAGTCCGCGACGTGAGGGAAAGGCCGACAAGTACCGGAATGCCGCGCTCGCGGCAGCTACCGCATTCGCTGTGGAGTACGCATTTAGATCTGGGTTCCTTAAAGCAAGGAAAGAACCGCAGAAGCCACACGGCAATGACATTGATGCCTGTCTGTGGCCGAAGGCACGGGTTGTCTGTCCTCACAATCACGTTGCATCCGGTCTGAGAGAATGCACCCGTCCTGGCAGTGGATTTGTTGTGGACCCGCGACGCATTTCCTGGCTCAGTCGGATATTTGACGACGTTCCGCCCCAGGACTATTCAGAGGGGCTGGCGGCTCTTCCTTCTATCGCCCAAGAGGGTGGTTCTCTTACTGCCTTCTTCCCCTATTCCTCAAGGGCACTTGTTGACCTACTGGCCCACGAGGTGCCGAAAACACAGGACCGTGACAAGGCACTAATCACGGATGACGAGTTAGGGCAACTGCGGCACTTGTTGGCACAACCTACCGTTCCACCGGATCAACAAGGACAATCCAGGCTCCGCGATCTGATCCGTAAATGTGCTCTTGCGGCGAGGGAACTCAGTCTTTTTAAGCACTTCGCTGCTTGGGACGCAAAGAGCGCGGAGTTTGCTACACAGCCGAATGCGTGCAGAACACCTGCTGCGTCTCGACCACGATTGTGTCGGATCATTGTTTTCGACAACCCTGGGGCGATCAGTCGATTTGGAGACTGCGTCTTCGACGGTATCTATCCTCAACTGCTGGGTGTGAACGTCAAGACATTCGGACTATCGGCAACTGTTGTGCGTGATGCTAAGGCTGCCATAGCTGATGTAGTGTTCATCGAGCGACCTGACGGTCCGTATGTTGCGACAACAGACTCCGGTCGGGGTGGTTGTTGTTACGGGAATACGCCAACATCGGCGAACTTGGTGGCGGTACGTTTCTTTCTGGACGCCAAAACGCTAATCTTCACAGGTGTCGCTTGCAGTGAACTGCGGAGTCGCACAGCGCACAAGGAGCACAACATGCGCGAAGTGACGGCGGAGTCGCTCGTAGCATTGCATGATCTCTGGCGATTTGGGTATACGGATGAGAAGAAGTTCGTTCCTCTCGATCTCGAATTGCCGCTCAAGAAAACAATGGCTTAACTTTGAGAGAATGGTTGCCTCATGTCAAGATACAGCGAACCCGAGTATTGCGTGAATGGATAGGAGATTCAACGCCACATCCGGAAGTCTTCCAGGCTCTGACGGGCGGTGAGAGGAGTCTCGCTGCGGAGAAAGTGCGCCGACGAAGCCTGTAAACCTCGCCGGAGTCGCAGCACGATGATGGCCCAGGGTCGGCGCGGTGGCCGATGCGGCCACCGCGGCCACCCAGGGCGCAAGCGGGTTCTTGCCGAGGCGGATCGGATCGTCCTCGCGCGGCGTTTACCAGGCGATGCGCTGATCGAATTCGTAGCGCGGTGCCGGTTGGGCTTGCGGGTC
>JAIBAQ010000275.1 GCA_019695095.1 Candidatus Hydrogenedentota bacterium | reverse complement strand
ATAATGCGTGGACAAGGCTCCGCGACATGCCCCACGGCGCAAACCGACGCGCGCTGACCTACCGCGACCGGTACATCGTTCTCATCGCGGGATATAAGTATCCGCAGACCTGGAACCTCGACGGTACGGCCACCCAAGTCTACACCGAAGGCGAAAAGGCGCAAGACTGGAAAGCCTTCTTTGAACCCACGGTGCTTGTGTATGACACGCAGACCGCGACGCTTGGCACTGCTGACCCATTGCTGGAACGGACGTCTCTACCAAGCGCGGACATCGCCGGAGACACCATGTACTGCTTGGGCGGAGAAGGCGGTCCCAGGTTGTGGCACCCCGCAACGCTTCAGATTGGACGCATCACGGGCATCGTGACGCCTTAGGTTCGCCCACTCGCGTCTATTTTCCTAAGAAACGGACCGTGTATGTTGCTTTCGCCCTTACAGGGCTCACGTTGGGTGGGGGCGGGTACCTGGGGTTTCGATTCGCGTTTCAAACGCGAATCTTACCCAGGCTGGAGTATTTCGCGCTTGCAGCGCTCCAGAGTATCGAGTCAAATCATCAATGCGATTTTTGCCCCAGGCCAGAGTCTGCCGTGCCCATGGCAAGCCAGAGAAAAGGCTGTCCGCTTGGCTTGGCTTCTACCACTGAAACCCGCGCTCGCGCGGTCCCCTGCTCAGCACGTTCTGCCGTGCTCGACGCCCCGTCACATCTCGGATATTCCGTTTACGTTGGGTACGACTACGATCCCCGATGGGGTCACGTGGAACCGCTTGGCGTCCTCCACCGCGTCGTATCCGATAACGCTGTTCTCGGGAATGTGCACGTTCTTTTCGATGATGGCGCGCCGAATGCGTGAGTTACGTCCGATGCTGCATTCCGGGAGCAGAATCGATTCCTCGACGTGCGAATAGCTGTGCACGCGGACGTCGGGCGACAGCACGCTTCGCTTTACAAGGCCGCCGCTGATGATGCATCCCGCGCTGACGATGGAGTCCACGGCCGCCCCAAAGCGGACGCCTTCGCTCGCGAATACGAACTTGGCAGGCGGCGAATTGGTCAGCAAGGTATGGATGGGCCAGTCGCGGTCATACAGGTTGAACACGGGATCGACTGACACCAATTCGAGGTTGCTTTCCCAATAGGCTTCGAGAGTTCCCACGTCGCGCCAGTATTGGGCGGATTTCTTGTTCTCATCGCGGAACATGTAGGCGTAGACCCGGTGCGACTTGATCAGCTTAGGAATGATGTCCTTGCCGAAATCGTGGGAACTCGATTCCTTGGCATCCTCCATACACGCTTCTCGGAGTATCTTCGTGTCAAATACGTAGATTCCCATTGATGCGAGAGCCGTGTCGGGCCGGTCGGGCATGGCACACGGTTTAGCGGGTTTTTCCTCAAAGCTGGAGACTTTGCCTGTGTAATCGACACCTAACACGCCGAAGCGGCTGGCTTCGGCCACGGGCATCTCGATCGTGGCGATGGTGAGGTCGGCCTCGTTCCGGCGGTGGAACGCGACCATTTCCCCGTAGTCCATCTTGTAAATGTGGTCGCCGCCGAGAATCAGGACCTGGGCAGGGTTGACGTGATCGATCGAATACAAATTTTGATAGATTGCGTCAGCCGTCCCCTGGTACCAGTCTTCACCGACACGCTTTTGTGGCGGAATGACTTCGATGAATTCACCGAGGTCGTGATGGAACAAGTTCCAGCCCGCGCGAATGTGACGGATAAGTGACAACGATTTGTATTGGACAAGCACCATGATCTTGGTGCAGTGCGAGTTAAGGCAATTTGACAGCGTGATGTCGATGAGGCGGTAAATGCCCCCGAACATGACCGCCGGTTTTGCCCGGTCTCTGGTGAGCGGATACAGGCGCTCGCCTGCCCCGCCGGCCAATACCATGGCGAGCACATTACTCATATCGTACCGAGAACGACCCCTAAGGACCATCGACTTCCTCCTCTCCAATGAAGGCACGGCATGGCGAGCCGTCGGCCCCAATCAAGGGCAGAGGCAAGACCACGAACTGGTAGGTCCGCGTGACAAACGGGGACAGAACCAAGCCTTCGACCACAAACACATTGTTGCGAAGCAGGATATGGTGAGTATCCTGTCCAGGTTGCTTGAACGGGGCTACGGACAGGTAATCGACGCCGACGAGCCGCACCCTGTCGTCGACGAGACGCTGGGCGGCGTCGGGAGCGAGCGCAACGTAGTCCTTCTGAAATGGGGCATTGGGCGGATACTCTGAGTTGCGTGTCTTGATGAGCACGCGCGGCGGCAAGGGGGCCTCACCCAGGTGCTCCTCGCGAATCAGATCGGCGTGCGGCACATCCAGCAGAAGGGCTTCGCCGAAGAAGATCGACGTGTCTACCTGGTCCAAGCGGGCGCCGTTGTCCTCGAAATGCCAGGGTGCGTCGACATGGGTACCCGTGTGGGTGCTCATAGCAAGGGCGGAGACGTTGCAGCTCGCCCCTTCAGCGATGCGAGATAGGGGTGAAAAGACGAAAGCGGGATCCCCCGGCCATACTGTCATGCCATCCCGCATTGGAATGGTCACATCAGTCCAACGAATGGCCATGGACACCCCCGATATGTTCCGCTGATACGTCCCAGCTTGCCGCATTTGTGCGTAGTGGCGGGTGTCGGCACGCTCCGCAACCATTTGGCCGACAGCCAATTGCCACGGTACGGCCCGATTGAATCGGGCACTTGGGGCTTTTCCCCGCTCACATTCAACGCCGGAAAGAAAAACTACCCATTCCGCGCGGCCACGCGCGTGGAACGGATGAGCATACTGCCTGATCGAGCTTCTCGCCGACGCTCAACGGGATTGTACCACAATGCCGTCGCATCTGACGTAGCGTTCTGACAAATAACGCAGTTGTGTCTATTGATAAAGCTGGGTTGAGGCGTAGGCGTGCTCTTGGGAGTCGGCGGGGTAGACTTCAACGATTCGCCGCAATACGCGTTGGCGGTTTTCCCGGTCCCCTGCGCGTTCGTAGCACGTCACGAGTTGGAGGTAGGCGTCGCGGATACCGGGAGCGTCGGGGTGTTCGCTGATAAGACGCTCGAAACATTGGGCCGCCTCCATGTAGTTCCCTTGCTTTTGACGGTAGAGGTTCCCCATCGCCGCCAGTAGGGCAGGAGCATCTTTGCCCTTTGGATCCGCTTCATACTTCGCCCGGTAGTCCTCCAACACGGCAGCGACATCGTCACGCTTGGAGCCTGTGACGTCCTCCGCGTTTGAAGTGGCGCCGGTCTCCTGGGTGGAGATGAGATGCGATTCGACATCGGGAGTGGTTTCAACAGGTGCAGACGCACCGACCGAACGCACATATCCCAAGCCGGCCGCTACGAGAACGACGCAGAAGATCGCAACCAGATACCAGTTATCGCGGAGTACTTTCTTTGTAGTCTCGTTCATACGCCGAGTTCTCTCCAAGACACCTGTGAATAGACAAGGATTGGATAGCCGCCAATCATGCCCAAGGGAAGGTTGTTCGCCAATTCGGGAACCTGGTAAATCTCAGGAACGTTCGTGCCCATGTCGAAATACGTGGAGACGAAGGTTCCCATAACGATGGTCTGCTTTGCCGAAGTAATGCGTCCCTGCGCGTAGAACCCGCCCATAAGCTTCAGTTGAGAGTTGGTGCCGACTGTCAAATTGCCGCCTACCATCAGCCCGAAGAAGTTGTTGACGGGGAAGCTGTTTGCGGTCGTGCCATTGGCGTTCATCGAGTAGAGGTCCGTATCCAGGGAGGCATTCCCTTTAACGAGAATGGCGCCTCTTCCGGAATAGCTGATGGTTTTGTCGTTACCGCCGCCCCGATCAATAGCAAGATCGCCGTTCACCTGAATCTGGCCATTGATATACATGCGATTTGACGCGGCATCGAAATAGATGTAGTCGTCGGTGGCCTGACGCAGTGCCGGGTTCACTTCTGTGGGGCGGGTGGCGTTGTAATAGAAGTTCTGGTTGGCGCGAATGGTCATATTGCCGGCATAGGGCGTTCCCGCGAGTACCTGCTCAAAGTACTCGAAGTGTGTGTACTTTGTGCCGGTCGCCGGATTGTCATACATGTTGCCTGTATATACTTCACGATAGGGCTCTGTCAGCAGCGGAAAGCTGACCTTATTGCCCAGGTCATATTTGGAATCCCACCCGTTATCGCTCCACACGTGGGTAGGATCGCCCCGTCCGCCGTCGTCATCCACGGAAGTACCTGTCCACCCGTCGGTCACGTAGGTGCCATCCAAGGTTTCTTTAAGGGTGTTGCCGAGCACATTGGGTTCGCCGATTTCCGAATTGCCGGACATGCCCACGAGTCCGTTCTTGACTCGCAGTTTGGCGTCCAAGGTACTGACCGTCTCTCCGTCGAGTGTTCGCGTGGGGAGAGGGGGTACACGTTGCTCCAGGTCGGCCGTAATGCCGACATAGTTGTTGTGAATGAGGCTGGTTCCGCTAAGGTCGATCGCGGACATCACCGTGTTTCCGAAGGTGACGTTGTTGCCGAGCAGGTGCACCGATCCGTGAATGCTCACGTTTCCATTGATCAAACCGCCGCTCTGTCCTGCGCCGGCAAAGATGGCGTTGCGCCAGACATTCACGTCCCGGCCTTGCACGATTACTTCAACGGTGCGCTCCACGCCCCGGTCGCGCGCGCGACCGTAGATGGTAACCATGAAGTCCTCGTCGGAGTCGTCAATTTGCCCGTCGCCATTGTCGTCCATTCCGTTGTTCGCCCAATTGTTTGCGTAGGCGATGTATTGGACGCCCGGAACGCCGTTGGAGGTGACGGGAGAAACGCCTTGATCGGTGAAATTGGGAATGACGACCTGACTCGCGCCCGAGGGGGGAGTCCATCCGTCGATGCCAATCCATCCGTCTTGACCGGATTCGAGTTCCACCCAACTGCGCGCGACGGCGGATTCCATTCCGGTGAAGGTGTCGTTGAAGATGCGGAATTGCGTAACTTGTCCGCTTTGCTGAACAACGCGGACCGACAATCCCATGAGAACAATCACTGCAAGCGTGACGAAGATGACGGCGGTCACTAGGGCTACGCCTTCGTCCCTTTTATATGTTTTTTTGTGCATGGCTAGTTCCTCGGAATTACGAGTGTGGATAGTGTCGATAGCATGCGGGTTCCACGAGGTCCCGAGGATCTCTCCGCCTGCAACGTCACGCGCACCCCTGCGCCCTCTGTGGCGAACCACACTCCACGATCAAGCGTTCCATTGGCATTCCCGTCTTCTCCGGGATCCAGTGTTCCATCCGAATCGCCGTCCTCGCTTGGAATGATGCCATTGGCCAGAACAGTCACTTGCGTTCCGTCCGTGAGTATCAACTGCTGCACAGTCCGTCCGTCGTTGTTTAAGTCATCGGTATCGCGCTGAATCGTCCAAACTCCGGAAAGTTCTAGATACCCTCCTTGATCGACCGCTACTCCGTTACCGTCAACGTCTTCCGCCTTTCGGAAACTGATGGATGCACCGGGTAGCGACGACCAAACAATAGATGAATTTGCGCTTTGCCGAAGTTGACGAACCAGTTGAAGCATTCCGCTTCGCACGTCATCTTCGGTAGTAATCTTCGATTCCTGATCCGCAGCCGAACGCTGTAAGGTCAATGCCATGCTATAGAGCATTCCCATGAGCATTGTCAGAACGGCGACAACGATCACGAGCTCTATAAGTGTCATGCCTTCGTTGCGTTTCATGGCGCTACCTCTTGAACAGGCACGTTGTCTGTGCCGTCATCGGGCGGCCACGGTCGTCGCGCCATTGGGCGACTATGCGGACCTCGATCGGGTTGGGCAATGGCTGCGCCAGGCTCGCCGGGTTGATAGGAGTGTTAAGGGGAGCACCTGTTGCATCCAAACACGAAACAGTGATTGTGGCTGCCGCACCGAGAGAGCGGGGTGCGGCGGGCTGGAAGGCCAACAATTCGTCGTAGGTCAGTGTATGGATCTGTTCGACAGTTCCTTCGAGCGAGATACTTGCCGCCGTACGGTCAGAGGTCAGTGAATGGGCCTCGGA
>JAIBAQ010000274.1 GCA_019695095.1 Candidatus Hydrogenedentota bacterium | reverse complement strand
GATCCTCGTATGCAAAGACTTTTCGCATTGCTGCTCGTTGTCATCGCTTCACTCTTGTCAGGATGCGCCAACGTCCAACGCATGCCCTGGGAGTCCGACTCCGCGCAAGTGGCACCGCAGAAAAAGGCGGTCTACCTGATGACGGCGACCATCAGGAACGCCTACAAGGAGCTCTATCAGCCTGAATTGCTGCTCATTCATGTCTTTCGGGATGACGGAACGGCGCAACCGACCGAGATCCCGTTCCAGATGGATTCCAAGGGAATCTACAAGGGTGAAAAGGGAGATCAACCACCCAAGTACTTCATTCGTCTTGAACTCGAACCAGGCATGTACACGGTGCGAGGCATGTTCGCGAGAGGACATTCCTTTCCGTTCGCCGCGCACTTCTTTGTCCCACTCCACTCCCCTCTGAAGGTTGAGAACGTAGGCATCGCGTACCTCGGCAGCGTACAGGCAACAGTGCGGGAGCGGGTCGGGGAAGAGTTCCGCGCAGGAGCGGTGATTCCACTCGTCGATCAAGCCGTTGGGGGGGCATCAACCGGCACGTTTGATGTTGTGATTGCGGACAGATTTGACGACGATCTGGCACAGTTCCGAAAGCTGTTTCCCGGCCTTGGTCAACAGCCGGTCACTCGATCAATGCTCCCGCCCTTCGACCGGGCAAAGGCTCAAGCGTGGTGGCAAGCGAACTGAGGCCGTTCATTGACACGCAAAAAAGGTCATCATGGGGCTGTTCGATATCTTTCGTATGGGGAAAGTGGTTGCCGGCACCGTCCGGGCGGTTCGACAACAGCGCGCGCTTGGCAAAGATCTCGCCGCGCTGCCGATGCCCCGCTTCGTGGAGGAGTGCCTGGCGAATCTCAACCAGTCCGCCGGAAACTGGCAGGGGCGCGCCAGGCCCCCACATGGCTCCACCGCATCGATTGCCGCGCTCAAGCGGCTCCCCGACGACCTGACGGAGTTCTACGCCCACTGTGATGGCTTCGAGCCGGTTCACGGTGATTTTCCGGCTGCCATCTACCCCATCCACGACCTGAAACTCGGCGCCGACCACATGCCGTCGCTGTCCGCGCGCCTGGTGTCCTACTGGCAGGAGAACGGCAACGACTCCGAGAAGCCGGGCCTTCTGTCCATTCTTCCGCCTGACGACCTCGCGGCACTGGCCAGCCATGCGGCGGACAGCTATCTGAAACCGTCCCTGCTTGACGTGGCCGTTCCCCTGTGTCCCCCGCGCGGCAGTGACTTCGAGGTGATCCTTCTCACCGACTCGGGCGAACACCTTCCCCGCGGCACCGTGCTTTCCGTGGAGGGCGGCTCCGCGACCCGATACGCCAACTTCAAGACCTGGCTGGCGTCATACGCATCCTTGTTCGGTTCACTGAGTGCTGCGTTCCCCGCCCACCCCGACACCTGACAGGTCAGCCGCCACCAGCCGCAACTCCCGGGCCGGTGCGCACCCCGCGAATCACTTCATTTTTGATAGCCAAAGAAGACGTTTTTACGATGGGTATTGGCCTTTTTTACCCCAAATCACCCGCCGGAGACCTGTTTGGGCCGGCTGAGGCGTCCGCGAGCCCGACGGGTGTGCGTTTGCAAAGCCAGAGAGGCCGGTGCGTGGCCATGCCGGCAGGCCGAATCCCACCCGAACAGGGTGGTACGTTCCGGGCCATGAACGGCTATCGTCCAGCGTCCGCCGGGCTTCGCGGTGTTGGTTGACCCACACAAGGGCGAGATACAGGTGTGCCGGGTTTGAGGTCTTGTTGATGCCTGTGCAAAATCCAACACCCTCGATGCAAACCATTGATACAGAACAACTTTCAGGAAGATGCGATGACCAGAATATCCCGCACCGGCCAGTTTATCCGGCGGGATCTGCGGGATACATTACGTTATAGATCAATCATGAAACATCGACTTCTCGGCGTTACCCTCCTCGCCGCCGGTTCTGTGATGGCACAGGGGGTTGTACTCCCGCCCGACGTTGCGACGAAGAAGCCACCCGAAAGCGCGTCACCAACTGCTCGAGCGTTCGCCGGAAAGTGGCTGGGCCAATGGGATGGCCGAATGCCTCATGTCTTGGTTGTCGAAGAAGTGAAGTCGAACACGGAAGTTCAGGTCGTTTACGCGTGGCAGGAGCCACCGACGGACAACGCTTGGGGCGCAGGTTGGTACAGAACCATGGCGACACTTGAAGGGAATACGTTGAAGGTTCCGCTACGTAATGGAAATCGAGCTTGGTACGATCTCTTGCCCGACGGTAGTTTGAAGGCAGGGTACCAGCGCGCGGGTGCCTCTGGGCAGTCAGGAGCGGCCATGAAGCGAGTTGAGCCATAACATGGCCGTCAACTCGGACGCCTTGCAGCGTTCGTGCGCTACGCGCACTCCTGGCGCAAGTCGCCGGTTACGTCTACGGTAGACCGCATGGGAGCCCCCGCATTGAGCAGAGACTTGAACCCCGCCGACGAGCCGCCGATCGACACCTCTCTTGCGCACTACTTGGAGGAGAGGGCGCTCGCGATCGCCGGTGAAAAAGCAAGAACCGAAGAGGAGCGTGCTGCCGTGTCGCGACTGCTGGCGTTCCGTCAGAGCCTAATGACTGACCGTGAGGCGTTTTCTGAGGAGTCGGTTAGGAAGCGGCACGCGCGGGGCGAAATCTATTCGCCCGCGCGAGTGGCAGTGATTAACTCATACTGCCCGTCCCGAGAGTCACTTGACGATGAGGTAAAGAAAAAATACCTCCGCCAATCGGATTTCGCAGGCGTTCTGAAGGCGTACGCGCGCGTGCACTTTGGTACTGCGCTTGTTTCTATGAGGTCAATTGTTTCTGCGATGCCGAAGGACATCATTGACTCCGCGCGAAGAATGCAGCAGCTTGAGGAATCGTTCGCAAACGCATGGCTGTCTGCAATCGGTGACGAGAACTTCACCGCTGAAGTTCGCGAACTTCAGCGCGAAGCTACGGTACTCTTCCGCACCGCGAGTCGCCCAATCTATCTGGTGGCTGACTCGGTGGCAGTCGTCATGAGCGATGAGGATGCTTATGTACTGGGGAAGGCGTGGAACAAGCTCGATGCCCTGGCAGAAGCTCTGGCTATTCCTTCTCTTTCAGCGTTCATCGCATTTGAAGAAGAAGGTGTGTCGGCCGGTACCCCGGCCAGCGAAATTTTGACCGCTGTGGAAGCGCTCATAGCGGGTGTTGAAAGGAACGTTGAAAGAATGCCTTCGAAGAAGCGGGTGCTGAGCACATTGCAGACGACTAGAGCAGCACTGATAGAGTGCGAAAAGGTAGGTGGGAGTGCATTCTTTGAGGTCGATATCTAGTTGCGCGGCTATGCGGTCCAACTCCGACGTTGGGCGTCACAGACGGAAAGGAAGCCATGTCCGCAATTCATCTGATCGAAAAGAACGGTACGTCACAGGGCCTGAGGGCGGTCAACGTCAGAGCTGGACTGTGGGAGAGCGGCTATTGGAAGGTGACTGAAGATACGGCCAAGCGCCTCGTTGGCGGCAACATCTATCTGCATACGGGTTGGGCTGACCCCTCGCACTTCGGCGGAAGAATCGACTCGTACACCGTGCACTGCTCTCCAGGAAACGATGTTGATGGAAAGATCATCTTCCAGTTCACGTTCGATGCAGGCTGCCGACAGGTCCTCGCTCCGCCAGGCGCGAACGGTGAGAAGCGGATTTTCTGGTGAACTGGCTATCAATCAGCACTGGTCGGAATTCGTGGCCGAATCTGTCATAACCCGTTGACTCATGCGTTTTGAAGGCACCCTGACCTCCTGGAACGACGAACGCGGCTTCGGGCGCATCGAGTCAAACCATGGTGGTGAAGCACTCTTCGTTCATGTCTCCGCATGGCCGCGCGGCTCGGGGCGCCCGCGCGCTGGCCAGGCCGTTACCTTCGAAGTAGAGATTGGCCCCAAGGGAAAACGTGCGAAGAACATCCAGCTGGCCCCAGTGCCTCGCCAGCCTCGCCAGTCCGAGCGGGCTGCACGCGCGCAGTGGGGCACGGCCACCTTGTTCGCCATCCCTGCGTTCCTCGTGGTCTACGTTGTGGTCGCGGCAGTCTGGAAGCTTCCGCTGTGGGTAGCGGGCTTGTATGCCGGGGCAAGCGCCGCGACTTTCATCGCCTACGCCGCCGACAAGTCGGCCGCGGGTCGGGGAGCCTGGCGCACGCCGGAAAGTACCTTGCACATTCTTGCTCTCGCCGGCGGATGGCCAGGCGCACTGCTTGCGCAGCAGTTCCTGCGGCATAAGTCCACAAAGCAGCCGTTTCGCCAAGTCTTCTGGGGCACCGTGCTCATCAACGTCGTTGCGCTCGTTGTGCTGGCTTCGCCACTGCGCCAGAACGTGCTACCTTCGAATTGAGGCCCTCATCAAGAGGAACTTTCCGAATCGGTCTCAGGAAGGCAGGTTTCAGCGTCGTCACCGCTGACGGGTTTCCCCCCGCTCAGCGCGCCACCGCCTCCACCCGCAGCACCTGCCCGTGCGGGCTGTCCGTCGAATAACCCCTGCCCCCGGCTTGGCACGCCGCCACATACCGCCCGAATCGCTACAGCTTCTATAGCTGAAAAAGACCTTTTCACGGTGGGTATTGACCCATTTTTCCCGAAATCACCCGCCGGAGGCCTGTTTGGGCCGGCTGAGGCGTCCGCGAGCCCGACGGGTGTGCGTTTGCAAAGCCAGAGAGGCCGGTGCGTGGCCATGCCGGCAGGCCAAAACCCACCCGAACAGGGTGGTACGTTCCGGGCCATGAACGGCTATCGTCCAGCGTCCGGCGGGCCTGCCGGCGCTGGTTGACCTGCACAAGGGCGAGATAGAGGAGTGCCGGGTTTGAGGTCTTGTTGATACCTGTGCAAAAAGCAACGCCCTCGATGTAACCCATTGATAAAGAACAACTTTCAGGTAGATACGATGACCAGAATATCCCGCACCGGCCAACTTAGCCGGCAGAATCTGCAATACATTGCGTTAAGGCGCAACATGATCAGTCGCATCGCCAACGCCGTGAGTTCTTGGGAAGGGATTTCGCTATTCCTTTCTGTGCTTGTTGGCGTTGGTTGCCTTGCCTTCGTTGCGTTTAGCTGGAGCATGCACTTCGTTGGGTCCGGCCACTACTTCGCGGCGGGGGGCATTGCGTTGGTCTCAGTGGTTATTTCTTTGGCGGCAATCGCACGCGTACCGATGGCATTGGTACTTCTATTTGGCAGCGCTATCGTGGTTGGAACGGCGTTCTCGGTCGGGGCAAGCAATGTTGTCATGCCTTAACTGGTTCGTCGATTGTCCCCACAACGGCGGGACGCGTGCCCGTCATTCTTCACACCTGAGTGCGCCGGTGCGGTCCACTCACGGCCAACGTTAGAGCGCGCACATGGCATACGTTATCGGCGGATTGGCGTTGGTTCTTGCATATTTTGCTTGGCGCATCATGCGGGTCTTCAAGGGCGCATACGACGAGGCCTCGGCTGAAGTTGACCGAAGATGGGAGGCAGATAGGAACTTGGTTGAGGAAGCTCCATGGATCGGAAAGACCGGATTGACTGAAGAAGACGAGCGAGAATTGCCGCGATATCTGCGCCGAGAGTTCGGCGAAGTCGGGGCAGAAGATGGGTTGAGGGCAGCGGACCTTATCTACTTAGGCGTTCAGACAGATTCAGAAGGCCGTGCTCATTTCTGGAGAATTCCAAAGAGGGAAGGAGAGGACGCCTATGCCTACGCATACATCGACATCAATGCCGAGGGGTACGCGCAGTGCTACGGCTGGGGTGGACGCGAGCCACCCAGCTTGCAACCTGCGCTCTGACAGGCAGGTCGACACAGCCAGCTGGTAGAGCACCTGACCTTTCCCCCCCGCTCAGCGCGGCGCCGCCTCCACCCGCAGCAACTGCCCGCGCGGGCTGTCGGTGAGCAGGTACAGCAGGCCGTCGGGGCCCTGGCGCACGTCGCGCACGCGTTCGCCCAGGCCGGTGAGCAGCTTTTCCTCGCGGCGCACGCGGGTGCCGTCCAGCTCCAGGCGCGCCAGGTACTGGAACTTCAGTGAACCGACGAACAGGCTGCCTTTCCAGGCAGGGCCGTAGCGGTCGCTGGTCAGAAAGGCCATGCC
>JAIBAQ010000273.1 GCA_019695095.1 Candidatus Hydrogenedentota bacterium | reverse complement strand
GTTAGGAAAGGAGTGTTTCCATGCGTCAACGAGCCGTGGTTTGGATGGCAGCCGTGTTGGTGGGACTGGCCATGGCGCCCGCCGCGTTCGCGGGTGACCTAAACCTCTGGATTTCCTACCATTTCACAGGGATGGAATCGTATCGTGCAGGCAAGTTCCGCGATGCGGAATCGTTGCTGGCGTTGGCCAAGCCGGAGACGTGCGACAAGAATCGCGAGGCGTTCACGCTTAATGGTCTTGGAAAGGTCGAATCCGCCCTGGGTAATTACCCTGAAGCGGACAAGTATTTCCAGAAGGCGCTAGTCTTACGCGAGAAGTCGTGCGGCAAGGAAAGCCACTTCGTTCCCGCGATCCTCAACAACATGGGCGATCTCCAATACATCGCCGGCGACAAGTGCAAAGCGAAATGTTTGTATCGCAAGGCGCTGGACCTGGAAGAAAAGGACCAGCTTAGCATCGAAGTGTCGCGCAGCTTGAACGGGCTGGCGCTGCTTGCGAACGACGAAGGCAATTACGTGGAAGCAGAGAACCTGCTGAAGCGCGCTATCGCCGTGCACGATAAGGGCGGCCGCCGTGAGCACCCATATTGCGCGACGGCGCTAATCAACCTCGCTTCGCTCTATACGAACCTCGGTCGTACCTGCGAGGCGAAGCCGTTGTTTAAGCGCGCCGAGTACATCCAGAAACAGTCGATCGGCTGCGATCATCCGGACGTGGCCGTGCGGTTGCATGCATACGCCGGGTACCTGACGAAGATTGGCAACCTGGATGAAGCCCGTTGCGCCCAGGAACGGGCCAACGAGATTCAAGCGCGGTTTGCGGAGTTGAATCACAAGGCGTAATCTGTTCTGACGATATCTGATTTTCGAAGCCCCGCCAATCGGCGGGGCTTTTTATTTGCGGGAAAGCAGCATTTACTCCCTCACGAGTGCTATACTGGGGCCGACTGTGCGTCGAAGCCGTCTTATCGGGGGTCCTTGGCGGTAGCACGCCCGTCGCTTGCTCGTGTTCCTAAGTCGTGGTTTAGGCTTCTGGGCATTGGGTTCCCTGCGCATGCAGGGAGGGGGTTCTCGCCATGAAAACGCTCGCCTTCTCGGGTCTCTTAGTACTCGTTTGTGTTCTGGGCGCAATTCCAAGTTCCGCATCGATGCTTTTTGACAACGGCACTCCCGATCTGGAGGCGGCATTCTTTGCGGACGCTGACGGATATGGAATGCAGTGCGCCGAGAACTTTTTCGGAATTGCCGGAAGCACCGACGTAGCGGATATCACCGGGATTCAGTGGTTCGGGGTGTACTACGGTAACTCCGCGCCCGCAGCGGATGACTTCACAGTATCGTTCTATTCTTTGGAGGCGGGGTCGCGTCCGACCATCAGCGCATTCAGGACAATAGACGCCGGTGCGGCAAACCGAGTAGATACGGGCATCGACTTTCTCGCCAACGGCGGGACCACTACGCACGACGTGTATTCGTATTCCATCGATATCAGCGCATTGACGTTGAATATGAGCGGAACCTACTTCATATCCATCAGCAATAGCTCGCCGACTTCGTCGAGCTCAGATGATTGGCTGTGGTGTTCCAGCAACAACGTTGGCGGGCGGTTCTGGTACCGGTATGGATATGACATGTGGTACACGAGCAACGACTGGCCTTACGATTTGGCTTTCAACTTAACGGGCACAATCCACGAGAACGGTGGGGTCTATCCGGAACCTTCCAGCGTGTGTTTGGTTGCCATCGGCCTGGCTGGTCTTGCGGCGCGTCGCTTTCGCAAAAGGTTGAATACGGGGACTCGGTAATCCCGGATTCCCATGCTCGCGTACCGCCGACTCTACTTGCGAGAAGGCAAATACTTTAGCGCCGTTTCAACGACCCAATCGGTCCCGATACGGGTCATGCAACGGTGATCGGTGGCGCAGACGGGCTTCTGACAGGGGCCGCAATCGACATCGACGCGCAGCACTTCGCCGCGCTCGTAGGGGCCGCACGAGTATTTCGGTGATGTCGGGCCCATAATGCAGATCGTGGGCACTTTGAAGGCCACGGCCACGTGACGCGAACCGGAATCGTTGCAGATGAGCACGTCGAGGGCGGCAATAGTCGCCTTCAAGGAATCGATGGTGGGCACGCCGCCATCGAGCCGGATGAGGGGATACTTCGCGGCAGCACGAACGGCGTCGCGGGTCCGTTCTTCGCCGGGACCCGTGAGCAACACGCATTGCGCGCCGACCTTCTCCGTGAGCGTGTCCGCCACGGCAGCGTAGCGATCGGCGGGCCACATCTTGCTGACGCCGAAGGCGGCTCCGGGCGCGATGCCCACAATAGGGCCCTTCCCTTGCAGTCTCGCCCTAAGCGATTCGACTTCGCGCGCGTCCGCCCAGAGTTCGAGACCCTCGCCATCGTCTTCGCAACCGAGCGCTTTCACCAAATCGAGGTATTCTTGTGTCATGTAGACGGGTTCGATGCGGCCATTGACGCGGTGAGGTTTCACGCGGTCCGTGAGCAGCATCGAGCGGCCGCCGCGCGCGTAACCGACACGACGCGTCGAGCCAACAAGCCATGCCAAAAAGGCGGCGCGCGCCGAATGCGGAAACACGACCGTCAGGTCGCGTCCATGTGGCGCGAGTGCGTGCGCTGCCTCGTGCAATGCGGGTAACGGCGCACGAGCCGGGACTTCCTCAATGCGGTGCACATAGGGAAGTCCGCGCAACAATGCGCAGCAGGCCGCCTTGCCGGCAATGGTAATCTGCGCGCCCGGCCACCGCTTGTGCAATGCGCGCAGGGCCGGCGTGCACATGGCGACGTCGCCAATCCAATTGGGTATGAGTGCAAGTATGCTATTCACGGTGTATTGACGAGAAAATGAAAAGGCCTGCCAAGGCGCGTTGGTTCCGCTGATAACAGCGCCCTATTCTTCCGTACGGTTTTCCGATACGCGGCGGCCCAGTTCCCCGATAAACTCCTTTTCGCCGATCGTCGTTTTGAACAGTTCTCCGCGTTCCCGGATATGCTTCCGGGCAATCTCGAAGAAGTCGATGACGGCGCGCAACATGACAAAGAAAAAGAACACAAACATCAGAATCAGGAAGAAAGCAAAACGGCGCGGATCCTCACGAAAATAGACGATTTGGTATCCGAGCAACAACACCACGGCAATGGCAACCAGCAGATAGGCACTTGCCGGCCGCGAACGGTTCATGTCCCCCACCACTTTGCGGACATGCATCCACAAGCTCTTTGGCGGCGGAATGTTGGACAAGTCGGGTTCCACGCCTTCTCCTCGCACCTGAGTCCTGATATGAGTATACCAGCTTTCGGAGGCGCGGATCTTGGGGAAAGCGAGGGGGCAAAGACCGAGACGCATAACTCACTGAGAAATCCACGCAACCTGAGAGACCTGAAGCCCCCTTCTGTTCCGTTAGCTATTTGGGGTCAATTCTGTATTCCGCTCCAGGCTGAGTGTCGAAGGTAATTACGTCTCCGGCAAGTTGGCAGGACACCGGATTGCCATCGGCATCGAGTACCTGTGCGCCTTGGGGCCACAGCAGGCCTAACCGGCACGTGCCACCGCGCTCGCTCTTGATGCGAACGTCTCCAATTGTGCCTTGGTGGCAGCTTGCACTGACGAGGAAAGCTCCCTGGGCACGGAAGCCATCAAACGAGGCGTCTACATTTCTCGGCCACGCGGGGAAAATGCGAATCGCGTCGTCCCAGCTTTGGAGCATCATCTCTTGGAGAGGCGCGAGTATGCCGAGTGTTTCGGTCCACGCGCCGGCATGACCGTAGTTGGCGATCGCCATCCCCCACACGAGGCCGTTTGGATGCCGCCACCGTTCAATGTTCTTGCGAAACATCGGGAAATCGCGGTCGGCGATGAAACCGCCGCCGCGAAGTTGCTGCATGATGCCCCAGCCGTATTGCCCCAGATACCACGTGTTGGGCAAAGCAGACTGCTGAAGATTGGGCGACGGGTCGGGTTGAGGTTTGTACGGCCTGCCGACTCCGAACTCGGGGGGATTCGCATTGAGTGCGCGCTGCTCCGCTTCACTCAATGCGGGAGGAGGATTCCCGTCGTCGCCCGCGCAATGGTCGAGGATGTCCTGCCACTGAGCACGAAGATCCGCGTCAGTCTCAAGAACAGTGCTTGCCTGCACGGCACTGCGCAGGCAGTAGCGCATGTGCTGCATGACTTGCGCGCGGTCCGTGTAGTCTTTCGCGTTGCCGGTAAATCCGTCTTCACCCTGGTTTGAAGGGAAGACGTGATACAGGCCGTCGGGGCCCTTCTCGGCGAAATCGGTGTAGAACAGGGCGCAGTCGCGGATAAAGGGATAACCTGTCCTCGCGAGCCAGTCCTTGTCCATGCTGTACAGGTAGCGCCACCAATACTGGTTGGCGGCCCACCCGGTCATGTAGGCCATACGGCCCATCGGCACGCAACCCAACACGTCGTCTTCGGCGAGGATGGGATAGCCGGTGAGCTGGATGAACACGCCGCGACCGTTGTAGTAATCGCGGGCGATCTTGCGGCCCATCGGCAGGAAGTACTCCATCGCCTTGAAATAGGCGTCACCGAGGTCGAAGTGGTTCGCCGTGTAATCGCCCCAGAACGGTTCCTGAATGTTGTAATTGGTGTGGTAGTCGCCGTGCCAGTGCGAATAATCCTCGACGGTACTCGGCAGGAACAGGCCCGGAGGAATCGTGTCGGGGCGATTTGTACACCGGCGGGCGTGCAGGGTTTCGTACCACAGGCCTTCGATGAGTGGATCCGAAATGCTGACGGAGGACTTCTCCCAGAACTCGACGGCTTTCGCGCGGTTCTCCGATTCCCACGCGGCAACGGCCTCTTCGGGTTTGTCCGCCAACGCCGTGCGGACACGGCGCATCGCTTCGACAGGACCGCCGCTGTCACTCGTGGTCGTGACGGCAACAACCAGCGTCCCTGAGGCTGTGTCGGGCGCGGGCATGAGGTGCAGTCGCGCCTCCCCGGTGGGCTTCATATCAATAGGTTGAACAGCAAGTTCCGGTGAAAAGGGAGCAACGCTGCAATGGAATCCGTTGGGAAACGTCACTTCGGGTGCGAATGCCTGATCGATGAAGAAGGTACCATCGTCATTCTGCACGGTAGGCGGCGCGAGCGGCGTGACTTTAGGGTCGTTGGTGACCGTGAAACCATTGTGCCGATAGTCGCCGTTGAATCTTGCGCCATAGGACGCGAGATCCGGATCGGCCCAACGATAGAGCGAGAACCAGACCGGTGGCACGCCGTTGCCGGTAATGGTCTGAGGCGTCCAATTGTCGACTTTCCATTTCACGACGAGGACGTTGGGCGTGGGCGGCACGAAGCAGTCAACGATAAGGCGCACGCCCGAAAGCCACGTGCACGTGATGTGCAGTGCCGCTTCTTCGATGCGCAACTCCTGGCGGATGTCGAGGCCCATTTGATCGGGCGGGAGTTGGAGGGCAAGCTCGCCCACGGGTTTGGGACATGGATACGGACGTCTGAGGTAACTTGGCGGAGTACCTTGGCAGAGCTCCTTCATCCGTTGTGGATTATCGGTTCCGCGCGTGGCCTCGACAGGACCGCCGCCGTAGGGCGGGCACTTCCAGCCTTCAACGAGAATGCCTTTCGCGATCTCGTCGATGTTCGCGGGCTTTGGGTCATCGCTGAGATCCACGCGGCGATCCCACACGTCGCCTTTTCCAAACCGCCAAATTATGCGGTCTACCGTCTGATAAACACTGACTGAGAGATCGCCGTTGCCCAGAAGCAGGCCATCTTCGGGCGTCAGGAGGCGTTCATTCACCTGCGTAAGGTGACTCGTCTTAAGCGGCTCTTGTGCATTACAAAACGCACAAAGAAGAGTCAGAATGACAAGCGTCTGCGTACAAGCCCTCATTGTCATGCCGGATACCCTCAAGTCTCGAACCCGTGTTTCAACGTGAGTCTATGGAACCGGACTTACACAAGCAAGGTTTGCCGCTCACATATGCTACGATTTACAGCGTCGTTTCTCTAAACAGAAGTACAGGAGTAGAGTCTATGTGCGGGCGTGTCGTACTGATCGCAGTGAGTCTGGGAATGTGCAGGGCTGCCCTCTGCCAGCAGACTCCGCAGCCCATTGATGTCTCTTTCACGGCCACGGAAGACGGCACAGAGCAACGGTATGTCGTTGTATTGCCAACGGATTTCAAGGCGGATGCTCCACACGATGTTCTGATTGCGTTGCACGGGCATGGCTCTGATCGCTGGCAGTTTGTGAATGATACACGGGACGAGTG
>JAIBAQ010000272.1 GCA_019695095.1 Candidatus Hydrogenedentota bacterium | reverse complement strand
CGGCCGCTCCTCGCCTCACCGCTTCTTCCAGCGCAACGAACTCGCCCATATACATGAGGGACAACACACGAAAGGCAGAACCATGTCCACCAGCATTTGCTTCGATTGCGTCGCCCGGATGGCTTGCGCGATAGCGCAAACGTCCGGAAAGACATATTCCGCTCCCAAGAAACACGACTGCATTCTTGCCATGTTTCTTCCCCGGCAAGCACAACGCGCACTCGCCGTTTTGCTGACAGGTTCGGATGTCACCGGACTCCCTGCGCCTCCGCGCCTCTGCGCGAGAGAGCATTCCTCCGGGATACCGCCTTGCCCCGTCAAAAATGCGCGGGCCCTCCCTCTCCCTTTCCTGAGCTAAGTGCTTACGGGACAATGATCGGTTGAATTACCCCAGCGGGACACCCCGTCATTCACTCAACCAGGGTTTGAGGTCGTCGTCGGCGATGGCTCCGTGGCGGATGATCACTCCTTGGTCCGGGTCGAATACGGTCGAGGGCGGGCTGGGCGGCAAGGCGCCGCCGTCGATGGCCATCGCGATACCTTCGAGCGTGATTCCCGCGAGCGAAGTCGCGGGCGGTTGGCCAGACAGGTTCGCGGAGGTCGACGTGATGATGCCGCCCGCCTTCGAACAGAAGGCGCGCGCGGTTTCCGCGCCCGGACAGCGCACGCAGACCTTGGAACTGCCTGCGGTCAACGAGTCAGGCAGGATCGGTTTCTTAGGAAGCAGGAGGCTGAGCGGGCCGGGCCAGAATTGGCGCATGCACGCCAGCGCGTTGTGGGATACGTCCAGGCAGATGGCCTCCAGACGCTCCGGCGAATCCACGATGAGCAGGATCGGCGCGGAGGCATCGCGTCCTTTGACGCGAAACAGTTTCGCCAGCGCATCCTCGTTGAACGGATCGACGCCGAGTCCGTAAACGGTCTCGGTGGGATACGCGACGATTTCGCCGTTGCGAATCGCGGCCGCCGCTTGGGCGTAGCCCGACTCATTCGGCGGGACGACGTTCATGGCCGTGCAGCCAGGAAGTCTCGCATCTGCGTGAAGGCGCGTGAACGGTGGCTGATGCGCGCCTTGATGGAGGCATCCAGTTCTCCGAAGGACTGTTGGTAGCCTACAGGGATAAACAGCGGGTCGTAGCCAAAACCGTTCTGGCCGCGTGGCGTGTAATCGATCCTGCCTTCGACTGTGCCGCGCGCGGCGTGGGTGTTGCCTTCGAGATCGACGAACACGCTGCAGCACACGAACCGAGCCGTTCGCGCTTCGTCGGGGACGTCCTTAAGAAGGCCCAACAGCTTCACGTTGTTGTCGTCATCCGTGCAACCTTCGCCGGCGAACCGAGCCGAGAACACGCCCGGCGCTCCATCGAGGGCGTCCACGACGATTCCCGAGTCGTCGGCAACGCACGGCACGTTCAATGCCCGTGCATAGTACTCCGCCTTAAGGTGGGCGTTCTCTTCAAAAGTAAGACCGTCTTCAACGGGCGCGGGGACCGGCGGATACGCGGACAAGTCCACAATCTGCCAAGGCACGCCGTTCAAGAGTTCCGCTATCTCGCGGACCTTGTGCGTATTGCCCGACGCTATGAGGAGTGGCTTAAGCACGGCCAAGCGCGCGATTCTGGATCGCGAACAGTTCGCGAATACCTTGCTCGCCCAAGGTGAGAAACGCGTCGAATGTCTCTCGAGAAAAGGCTTGACCCTCGGCACAGCCCTGGATCTCGATGAAACGGCCGTCGCCCTGCATCACGAGATTCATGTCCACTTCCGCGCTTGAATCTTCGGTGTAGCACAGGTCCAACAGGGGTTCCCCGCCGACAAGTCCGACGCTGACCGCCGCGCATTGCATCAAGGACGGTTTCACGGCAAGTTTACGATCCTGGACGAGCGATTCGAGTGCATCGTCGAGCGCCACGTACGCGCCGGTGATCGCTGCGGTCCGCGTACCGCCGTCGGCTTGGAGCACGTCGCAATCGATGATGATTTGGCGTTCTCCCAGGGCCTGCAGATCGGTGACACATCGCAAGCTTCTGCCAATGAGACGGCTGATCTCGAGCGCGCGGCCCTTCTTGTTCGAATCGCGCGAAATCCGTTCCGACGAGGACGCGGGCAACATCGCATACTCGGCGGTCACCCAGCCCTTTCCGGTGTCGCGGAGAAACGGAGGCACGCGCTCCTCAAGCATGGCGGTACACAAGACGCGGGTATCGCCAAACGACACCAACACGGAACCGGCGGCATGCTTCGTATAGCCGCGCTCGATGGTTACTGAGCGCAGCTCATTGTTACGGCGGTTGTCGACGCGCATTACTGAGGAACAGCCTCGCCTTGCGGAGCGACGTTCTGCACGTTCGGGTCTTCCGCGGCCTTCGTCGCGTCGGCGGGCGTCGCCGCAACCTGCGTCAGCTTCGTATCCTTATGATACTTCGCGATCAGGTTCTCCCAAACGGAGTCTTCCTTAAGGATCTCGACCGCTTTCCGCAGTTGCTCGTCCTCGACGACCCCTTCCTTCATCTCGTTGCCGGTCACCGCACCGTGGTTCTGCTGGTTCTGCTTGGCGGGATCATCCCGGAACGAATCGCGCATTTGCAGATAGAGCTTCACCGCGTCCTCAGTGGACACGACGTCTTCAATATCCGGCAGAATGCCGTGCTTGTTGATGGTGACATGCGCCGGCGTGTAGTACAACGCGGTCGTCAACCTGAGGGCGCTGTTCTTGGGCGTGGCCAGCGGGATGATGGTCTGCACGCTGCCCTTGCCATACGTCTTCTCGCCCAGGATCAACGCCCGTTTGTGGAACTGAAGCGCACCCGTAACGATTTCCGAAGAACTGGCCGTCTGGTCATTGACCAGGATGATGATCGGGAACTGCATCGGGAGCACCGGCTCCTTCTCCGTGAACAGCGTGAGCTCGTCGTTCACCTTGCCGTCATCACCGACTCGCCCTTTGGTGTACGTGACAAGCGAATTCTTCGGGAGGAACAGCTCCGAGACTTCCTTCGCCGCCGTGAGCAGACCGCCTGGGTTCCAGCGCAAGTCGAGCACGAGGGACTTCATCCCCTCTTTCTCGAGCGTACCGATACGCTCGGCCAGTTCATGCGCCGTGGTCTTCTTGAAATCGCTGACGCGAATGTAGCCAATCCCGCCTTCAAGAACGCGCGACTCAAGGATACTCTCCAGGGGGATCTTGTCGCGGGTTACGTCCAGGTCCAAGAATTGCGGGGGCGTGTTCTCATCCTCGGAGCGGCGCAGCACTTTCAGGTGCACAATCGTCCCGCGAGGTCCGCGGATAAGCTTGGCAGCCTCATCCAAGCTCATGCCCTTGGTCGAGATATCGTCGATCTTCAGCAAGAGGTCGCCGCCCATCATGCCGGCCTTCGCGGCGGGCGATCCGGCCATCGGCTGGAAGACAGAGATGTTCTTATCCTCATCCAACTGGATCTTGATGCCGATACCGTCGAATTCCCCTTCCGTGTCGTCGATGATTTGTTCGTAAATCGTTGGGGGAATATAGGAACTGTGGTCGTCGAGGGAGTTCATCATACCCGTGAGGGCGCCTTCGACCACCTTGTCGATGTCCGGCTCCTCGACGTAGTTCTTCATAATCTCTTCAAGCACGACCCCTATCGGGTTAATCTGCTCGAAAACGTCGACCTTCTCTTGCGCCCGGATTCGTGCCACGAACCCGTTCGACAACAGCAATGCCGTCAGGGTCAGGAAGCACAAAAGACCCAGAAACTGCGACCGGTGATTCCTCATAGATACCTCATACGTGCGATCTTCGGATTTGCGGCCTTGCACTGCCCACCGAGAAAGCCCGAGAGCAGCCTCGGCTCAGCATACGGTAACTATATCAGAGGATGGGGCGAATTGCGACTCCATACGAGGGATATTTTCAGGTTACTGCCAGTCTCGCTCTCAAGCGAGAGAAGAGTGAGGAAGGGAGCTTGGCGCCCCCTTCCTCAAGTCTGACATGCGGTTCGTTAGTGGCTGTGGTTAAGGCCATGCGTCGCTTCATGCAAGACCGCCCCGCCTAGGTTGACCGGGAAGTCGCTGAGATTGTTGGGTGTGTAGCGAACAAAGCTCACGTGTCCGTCCATGTACAGCACGTTGCAGCCCCCCGGAACATGGTTGAAATGGCTGGCTTCGTCGCCGCTGATTTCGTCCCACATGACCGGCAATTCAGATTGTGCCTGGGAACTCGCCGCCGGATTATTGATGTCGGAGATGAAAAAGCGCTCGATTCCCTCGCGCAGTCTGTACGCTTGGGTCTGAGTACCGACCATGACGGGGCTGCCTCCATCTTCAAACTCCCAGTCTTCGTCCGCTACGCCAATGCCGTCGGCCTCGAACTTCTCGATCAATCCGACAACCGCCGTCTCGAATGCCTCCACATCGAGATCAGAAAGCAGGAAGTTCTTCTTAAGCCCCCAGCCAACATAGACGTAGGGGTGCTCGAAGACTTCGCAGGGTTCTACAATGCCGTTGCCTGCGGACGGCATGTGGCCATCTTCCATGCCATGTGCATAAAGCGATGATAGCGTCTGTCCCTCATCCCACAGTTCCAAGGCGGTCGAACCGCTCGGCGAGCTTGGGCATACAAGAACGTTCAGGTCCGTCAGGTACTCCGGATAGAGTGTGACGCAATTCAGCATTGTGGAGAGCGCCTCCTCGAATTGAACCCCGTCGCAGTAGGCGGACTTAATCGGGGGGAATTTCTCACCTTTCGATTCGCCCGCGTACATCTTAAGGATGACGCCCATTTGTTTCAGGTTGTTTTGGCAACTGGCGCGGCGGGCCGCCTCGCGGGCTCGCGCCAATGCCGGAAGCAGAATGGCCGCCAATATGCCAATGATGGCAATGACGACAAGCAGTTCGATCAATGTAAACCCTTTGCGGCTCATAGATTACGGTTCTCCATGTACGGGTGTAGTCTTTTCCCAAGTGCGCACGCCCACCAAATCGTCCCAAGACGATTGGTCGCAATTAAGTGGATATGAAATCAGGCACTTAGGAGAGAAGGAGGACCGCGGCGGGAGAGAGGGGAATGCGAAAGATCGCACCAGCGAAGCAGCGTCGTTTGACAAATCTTAGGTTCGACGGTCAAGCACGTTGCGGATGCGTCAACCGGACCCGTTACTAGCGCCGGTGTGCCGACCAGATTACAGAACGCGCAGGTGTCGCGATGATGCGATGCCGGCCAAGGAGTTGAACCGTTAGCATGACCGGGACCGCTGCAACGAACAAAGAGACTGGCGTATTCGTGCATTTCCGCCACCGCCATAAAGGAAAGCAGTGTATACGCGAATACTCTCAGCGGGAGTCTGTGTTTTTTCAATCTCGGCATTGAAGTTTCAACGAAAATGAAGTCGTGTCGTGTGTGTCGCGCGCAGGTCGCGATAGTGCTAGTTGATAATATGCTATCAAAACGCTGCCGTCAAGTGGTTTGACGATATTCCCGTACGCAAGCCGGTAGCATTCCTTCAGAAAATACGTTACATTCCCGGAACTGTACTCAAGGCGTTCTGCAATTCCCTTATACAGAGTGGGTGACCTCGGTGAACAAGAAAGAAGTCGCGGCAGTACTGGAGGATATCGCTATCCTCTTGGAACTCAGCGGAGAGAATCCGTTTAAGTCACGCTCGTACGAGAATGTGGCCCGGGCTCTCGAACAGCATGAGGACGATATTGAGACGCTCGTCAGGGAGAAGCGGCTGCGGGAGATTAAGGGCGTCGGCGAGGCTCTTGAGGACAAGATAACCGAGTTGGTTACTACCGGAAAGCTGGAATACTACGAGTCGCTTCGAGCCAAGTTTCCGGAGACGCTCTTCGAGTTGTTCGCCATTCCTGGACTGGGCGCGAAACGCATCAAGACCGTATACGAAGAACTCAAGGTCCATACCCTTAACGGACTTGAGCGGGCCTGCAAGGACGGCAGAGTAGCCGCCTTGAAAGGGTTTGGCGCGAAAACCCAAGACAAGATCCTGGAAGGGATCGCGTTTGCGCGCCAGCGCAAGGGGCAGTTTCGTGTGGATGTGGCGTCGGCTGAGGCGGCAAAACTCCGCGACTGGGTGGCCGGAGCAACAGGAGTCCAGCGCATAGAGATTGCCGGCAGTCTTCGGCGCCGCAAGGAAGTCGTGAAGGACATAGACATTGTTGCGTCTTCCTCAGACCCCAAAGTGTTGATGGACCGGTTTGTGGCCTATGAGGGCGTGGAAACGGTGACCGGTCACGGAGACACCAAGTCGAGCGTGGTTCTGAAGTCGGGTATCGCGGCAGACCTGCGCGT
>JAIBAQ010000271.1 GCA_019695095.1 Candidatus Hydrogenedentota bacterium | reverse complement strand
ACAAGGTGATCACGTCGTATGAGATCATGTCGAGCGATCCCTCCAAGCCGGAACTGGTGCTGCGCACGCCCATTCTCGCAAACGGCAAACGGCTCAAAGCGACCTACTATCTGGAAGACGAGAAGTTAGTAAGGGCCAGAATCGACGAATTGAGCGAACCGGTAATGTAGGCGCAGGATTTACACGTTACTTTCCTACTGGAAACCAGCAAAGCTTCTCTGACTGAGCCAAGCACCCGGCGACATGAGTGAATTCACGGTGGCCGGGTGCTTTGACTTGACCGGATATGCATCCGCAACGATGCTTGAGAGTGTTATGATTGCGGGCGCGCGAATGAACAAACATCGATTGGGCAGGGGGGAGACAATGCTTGTCAGTGCAGTAGCAGCGGTAATGTTCTTCAGCGCGGCGGACAACGTTTCACTCAATCAACAATGGGCGGAGCGTATGTTTACCGATGCCGTTCAACAAGCGCCAAGTGCCTACGTTGCGGCCACCCACGAAGACAGCCCCGGCGACGTGAAATACGGCAAGGCCACCGCGGGCGGTCCGCTGCGATTGGGCGACAAAACCTATGAGCACGGCATTGGCCTTAACAGTCACGCCGTAGTCCACGTGGTGTTACCGCAACCCGGAAAACTGTTCCGTGCCGATATCGGACTGGACCGCAATGTCGACGGCTCGGTCGCTTCCGTTCGCTGCCGCGTCGAGGTAGACGGCCGCGTGCTGTTCAAGACGGACGTGATGCGGCCCGGCGATGCGCCGCACTCCATCGAAGTGTCGCTTGATGGCGCACAATCTTTCGACTTGGTGGTGGATAACGGCGACGATGGGCGCGACTTCGATCAGGCGAATTGGGCGAACGCGCGCGTACAGTTGGCAGACGGCTCGGAACAGTTCGTCGACGAGTTGCCGCGTCGCGACGAAGGAAGTACGTGGCCGTTCTCGTTCGTCTACGGGGGACAGCATTCCGCTGAGCTGTTGCCGTCATGGGACCGCCGCATCGAAGTAAAGAAAGACGATCAGGTTGAACGCCGTACCCTCATCTTCAGCGATCCCAAAACGAAACTTGAGGTGCGCGCGGTCGTGAGTGTCTATGCGGATACTCCCGGTGTTGACTGGACGCTTCACTTCGCCAATCGCGGCACGACGGACGCGCCACCCCTGGAAAACGTGCGCGCGCTCGACGCGTCGTTTGCGTGCGATGCCGCACCGGTGACCTTTCGCAGCTTAAGGAGTACGGGAGGCGCGGACGATTGGTTGCCGTTCAGCGCCCCGTTGGCATTGGGCCAGACACACGCCTTCGCGCCCAACGCAGGACGTTCCTCGTCAGGCGCGTGTCCGTTTTTCGACGTGCAATGGAAGGGAGGCGGTGTCGTTGCGGGCATCGGCTGGACAGGCCAATGGACCGCGTCCGTAGAGAATTCGGGGAACGCCGTGCGCTTGCGCGCGGGAATGCAGAACCTGCATCTCGCGCTGCGTCCCGGTGAATCGATCCGCACGCCGCGCATTCTATTGATGCGATGGGACGGCGGCGACGATGCGTTGGCGTGCAACCTTTGGCGCGACACAATGCGCCGGCATATCTCGCCGCGCGCAAACGGTGAAATCGTCGTGCCGCCGATTGCGCATCTCAGCACGGCCTTCTACGAAATGGATGCGTGCACGGAAGCCCTTGCCCTGGATCACCTGAACGCAGGCAAAGACCTGGGCTTCGAATGCTTTTGGTACGACGCCTACTACGGCAAAGCCAATTTTCCAACGGTCGGCAATTACGTGCTGCCCGTGTTGCGCGGTTTCAACACGACGCGTTTCCCCAATGGACTGAAACCGCTCGCGGATGCCGCGCACGCGGCGGGTCTCCAATTCCTGATGTGGTTCGAACCGGAACGCATCTGCCCGGGCACGCTCATGGCCGTTGAGCACCCCGAATGGGTCGTGTTGCCCGATGGCGGCGGGTGGGGCATGTTCAACCTCGCCGTGCCCGAAGCGCGGCAGTACATCACCGATTACATGAACAGATTGATTGACGATTACGGCATCGACTGGGTGCGCATCGACAATGCCGTTCAGTACACGCCGCTGTGGCAAAAGCTCGACGCGGCGGCAGGCCCGGATCGTGTGGGCATCGCGGAGATTCGATACGTCGAAGGACTCTACCAATGGTGGGATGACATGCGCGCCGCGCATCCCGGCATGGCCATCGATAATTGCGCATCGGGTGGCGGCCGCATCGACCTGGAAACGTGCGCGCGCGCCATACCCCTTTGGCGAACCGATGGAACCATCACACCGCTTATGAATCGCGATTACCTTCAGGCCGCGCTGCAAAACCAAGTGATGACGGCGGGGCTTAGCCGTTACGTCCCATTCAGCGTGAGCGGCCAAATGGGCGCGGATCCCTACTGCTTCCGCAGCGGTTTCAACGCGGGCATTTCGTTCTGCGAAGACACGCGGCCGGCCGATTATCCGCGCGACCTTTTGCGCGCGGGCATCGCAGAAGGCAAGCGTATCCGAAAATACTTCTTCGGCAACCTCTACGCCCTAAACGAAGTCACGACGAACCCAACCGATTGGTGCGCTCTTCAATACCATCGCGCCGCTGAGAACGACGGGATGATCCTCGCCTTCCGCAGACACCGCTCTCCGTATACGGCGCTCAAGTGCGCGTTGCATGAGATAGACGCGGATGCGGAGTATGAAGTGGTGTTTTCGCCGGGATACTCGCCCAATCCAAGCGTGAAAATGAAGGGTGCGGATCTACAGGCAATTGAATTGAAGATCGACGAAATGCCGGGGTCGTTGTTGGTAGAGTATCGAAAGCTCACAAAGCTATAGGACGAATTTCAGCGTTACGAGGGGGGAGTATCAATGCCGTTAGTGGTGGATCGAAATGCGGTGTGTGACACCTATGCGTGGGCCGCGGAACAGCGCTGGGTGATGCCAGGCTTCGGCACGGAGAGCCAGACGACAACAGAGGCCTTGCTCGCGGCCGCACTCGAGCACGCCAATCGCATCGGCGTGCCGAACATGCCCGTCATCGTGTCCGTGACGAACCTGTACACCGGACGGACACAGACCGTGAATTACACGCGCACAAAGCGGTGGGACATCGGTCTGCGCATGTTCATGTCGAATCTGGAGGTGCTAACTGCGCCGGGGTCGCCGTTCGAGAAGCTGCGCGTCATGGCGCACCTCGATCATATCCAGCACGACATCGACGAAGAGTTGCTCGCGTGGGACATGCGGCAGTTCTCGTCGATTATGTACGACGCATCCGAACTGCCGTTCGAGCAAAACATGGAGGCAACCGCGCGGTTTGTGGACGCGCACAAGCACGAGATCTTCATCGAAGGCGCCTGCGACGAGATCGCGGAGGCAACCGGCGATCAGCGAAACGATTTGACGACGCCGGAACGCGCCGCGGAATATTTCCAGCGCACGGGCGCGGACATCATCGTTGCCAATCTCGGCACGGAGCATCGCGCGTCCGCGTCGACGTTGCAGTACCACGGCGAGATGGCGCGGCAGGTCCGCGACCTCGTAGGCACGCGCATGTGCTTGCACGGCGTATCCTCCGTACCGCCGGAGCAGATAGAACATCTCTTCGACGACGGCGTGTGCAAGGCAAACATCTGGACCATGCTGGAACGCGACAGCACACCGGTGCTGTTCCGCGACATGGCGCAACACGCGGCGAAGGTTGCGGGCCCCAAGGTTGCCAAGGAACTCGCGGAGCAAGGCATACTCGGCCCCAAAGCCGACGTGACTAGCGCGTCCTCGCTCCAATACTTCACACACGTGCATCGCGAGACGATTGCTTTCGACGAGATCAAGCGGCTCGCAGGACAGTTCTTCGCGCTCTGGTACCGGCGGGACGAAGCATGAGCACCATCGGCCTGGATATCGGCACGACCGGCTGCAAGGCGGTGGCGTTCGACGACGAAGGACATATGATCGCGTCGGCCTATCGCGAGTATCCCTTGCATCATCCCGAACCGGACGCGGCGGAGCTGGACTCGCGCGAAGTGTGCGACAAAGCGCTGGCCGTGCTCGCGGAATGCGCCGCGGCGTGCGCAGGCGATTCGCCGCGCGCTATCGGCATATCGAGTCAAGGCGAAGCCGTCACGCCGTTGGACGCTTCCGGTGCGCCGTTGGCCAACGCGATGGTGTCGTCCGATGCGCGGCCCGCACGTATCGCGCGCGAATGGACCGAGGCCTTCGGCGCGGAACGGCTGTACGGCATCACCGGCCACACCGCGCATCCCTTGTTCACGCTGTACAAACTGCTGTGGTTTCGCGAGCAGCGCCCCGATGTGTGGTCAAGCGCGACGCGATTTCATTGCTTCGAGGATTTGCTGCACACGCGGCTTGGCCTCGATCACGCCATGAGCTGGCCGTTGGCGGGCCGTACGATGCTGTTCGATGTCACCCTGCACGAATGGTCGGCGGAAGTTCTGGATGCGGCGGAGATCGATGCGGCGCGATTGCCGCGTCTCGCGCCAAGCGGAAGCGTGGTCGGCGAAATTCCGTCGCGGATCGCCAACGAGCTCGGACTACCGGCTGGCGTGCTCGTGGTTGCGGGCGGACACGATCAGCCGTGTGCCGCGTTGGGTGCGGGCGCCGTCGAACCGGGCCGCGCCATGTACGCCACCGGTACCGTGGAATGCATCTGCCCGATGCTGCCCAGCGCGGCCTTCACGCGGGAATTGTTCGACGCGAATCTCTGCACGTACGATTTCACGTTGCCCGGCACGTATACAACCGTCGCCTACAGCCTTACCGGCGGCAACCTGCTGCAATGGTTCCGCGAGCAGTGGAGCGGCGTCGAAAGTGTGGAAGCGCAACGGACGGGGCAAAACGTGTACGACCTGTTGCTCGAACAAATGCCGCCAGATCCCGGCGCGGTGATGGCGCTCCCGTATTTCACGCCGTCGGGCACGCCTTACTTCGACACCGAAACACCGGGGGCTTTGTTCGGACTGCGCCTGCAAACCACACGCGGCGAAGTGTTGCGCGCGCTGCTGGAAGGAGTCGCGTTTGAGATGCGGCTCAACGTCGATATTCTCGCGCAAGCGGGCGTATCCGTCAGCGACTTCCGCGCCGTTGGCGGCGGCTCGCGCAACCGCCGCCTCACACAACTGAAAGCCGACGTGCTCCACCGTCCCGTCACCACCGTTGCCGTCACCGAAGCCGGTTGCCTGGGCGTCGCGATACTCGCTCACGCAGCCGTCAGCGGAATTCCCGCTCGCGACATCGCCGACGCGTGGGTCCGCACCGGCGACACCGTCGAACCCGACACAACACGCGCCACACGCTACGACGAGTTGTTTCCAAAGTACCGGCAACTCTATCGTGCGATGAAGGAGCTGCAAGGGAAAATGAGCGTTGAATGAGGTAACTCTTTTTATAGCTGCATTTGTGGCCGTAGGCATACTCGCGGCATGTAGCTGGATCATCAATCATCGCTTGGACAAGCGCCGCATCACTCGAGTGATAGGGTACTCTGGCGGCGTTGTACTTAAAATCGAGTGGACACCTTTCGGGAAAGGCTGGCTGTTCGAGAACCGGTGCCGGTTCTACGATGTCACCTTTCGCAACAATAACGGCGAGATCGTTACTGCGACGTGCAAGACGTCTATGTGGATGGGCGTCTATTGGACAGGAGAGGCCGTTCCGTCCTTCGCGCCTTCTCCTGCGCAGTCTGCCCTCGAACATGTCGCCTGCAATAGCTGCGGCTATGCCCTACAAACCGATTGGATCGTATGCCCTCAGTGCGGCGCAGCGCGCAGGATCTGATTGCGCAGCGTTGTCTGAACGGTCTCGTAATAGACGGTGTCCAGATTGATTTGCCAAGTTGCATAAGCCAGATCCTTCGCTTCGCTCAGGATGACAGTTGGGCTCGTCTTAGCTGTCATCCTGAGCGAAGCGAAGGATCTGGCTTGAAACCCATCGAGCACCAAGACGAAACGCCATAGCTACCGACACGATTCTCACCACTCCAATCTCGCGCGTGTCGCTCAGCATTCCGTGTGCAACTCAACGCATTTCCCACAACGCCTGCGCAAGCCGCTCGTGTCCGGCAGGAGAAAGATGCAGACTGTCGACGGTCGCATCCGGTGATGCAAGCACTCTCGCCAGCAAGCGGCGCGGCACCAGCATGGCCCCATACTTCTTGGCCAACTGCCGCTGAGCCTCCCCAAAGCGATTGTAGAACGGTGGCAACGGCAACTCTATCAACGCGATGGGCACTTTGTGCCGCGCAAGTTCGGAGAGCATTGCATCGAGGTTCGCGGCAAATTCCTCTGATGGCGTGTCGTAGAAGACATCGTTGCCGCCCAACTCGACGATGATGAGCGAAGCATCCGGTTCCACTCGCTTCGCGTTGTTCATGGC
>JAIBAQ010000270.1 GCA_019695095.1 Candidatus Hydrogenedentota bacterium | reverse complement strand
ACATGAATCAGGTCGCCGAATAGGAGACTCTTGTTAGAGTCAACGCGCGGATAGCACACGGGGCCATCCCACGGCTCGCCCGGTCGATACGCGTAGTTCCAACAACCCACGAGATCGGACAACCCGTCACCGTTCAGGTCCACGAGACCGCTGCAATAAGGCAAGGCAATCGGCCGAGGCTTCCCGGCGTTGTATCGAAGGAGGTCACCCGTGCCGATCTGCGGCACATAGTCTGATGACTTCAGCGGCTGCCTCGTTGAGAGCGTCTTGAAACGAATCTCAAAGCTGCGATCCGTGGGAGACGCGGCCACCCACTCGATGCGGCCTTTGTCTCCGTGCGCAAACAACTCATCGAGAGCATGGGGCACGCGTGAACCCGACACGGCGTTGAAGACTTCGATCGAATTCGGGTCAAGCGCTCCCTTACCAGCCTGCTCTTTGATGATCGATCCGAAATCGATTACGGGATCGATAGGTACATTGACGCAGGGCAATTCCGATCGTATCTCGACGGGAAGCACGTATGCGTTGTCCGCACGCGCCCCAAGGCAAGCAAGAACAAATAGGGCGGCACCCAGGCATCTTGAATTGGGTGCGTAATGACAGGACGAAGACTTCATGAAGCAGACTCCTACCGCAAGACCCGCGCCTCAGCCCAGTTCGCGTGATCGGCGCCAATTCCGTTGCCACCGTCCCCGACGCGCAATTCCAACGTTTTGGCGCCGGCGATGTCTATGTCCACCCACGAGGGTGGATCGCCCCGCTGCATAAGGCCCGACTTCCATTTCGAGACGCCGTCTGCGAGGACTTCAAATGTGACGGTCGGCGTCGTGGCAGAGTCAGCGCCTACCCAAGACTGGAAATGAGAGTACTTCCCCGAAAGATCGTAGACGATGCGCGCAGTTGCGTGGGTTCCAAGTCCTCGCACGAATTGTTGGCCGCCGATGGTCATCGGCTTCTCCCACACGCTGCGGTTCTTCTGTAAAGTTCCGTAGCCCTGCTCCACGCTAATTGGCTCCAGCGTGTCTAGATAAACGCCGTCAATTCGTTCGATGGTTGGCTCAAGGTGAATTGGATCGCCCTGCGCTTCAAGAGAGTCTAGCGGGTCAAGCAATACTTGAGATGCAAGCGAAATGGACTCGGGTTGCGGTAGCGCATTTCCATCTTGCGCTGCCCGCATCTCTCCAGGCTTGTTTGCCCAAAGCCAACACGAGACTCGTTCCTTGCCATCGTTTGAGAACAGGGTAAATCCCAACGCGTGTTCACCCGCTGGGACACTCATCCGGTAGAAGCGCCAGTGTTCAGGACGAGGAAGCACACTGGCAGCCCATCCCAGTTCTGAGTCCATCACGGAGACGTTTGCCTCTTGACCGTCAATGCGACCGGTACATACGAGGCTCTCGGGCGATTGTGCGTCCTCCACCAGGAGCAAGGCTTCTGTGATAGGTGCAGACACGGAGACTTTCGCATCGAGAGTCAATCGGACTCCAGATCCGCCCAATGGGCCCCGACACGTAAAGTCGGGTCCGAGCGGCTGCTCTGGCCCGTCGAATACGACGCGCTCAACGGTATGGTGCGCCTCGGAAACCTTCAACGCGCCGTCGCCAAGGCTTGACGCTAACGGCAGGTCAGTGCGGGGTTGAGTTGCATCAACTGCGAGTAGCAGCGTTTCATACGGCGCCAGCGTCACATCCAGCGATGCGCCATTGCGCAGGTCACGCCCATACACGCGAACCTCGGGATATAAGCTAACCGCATTTAGCGGGCCTGCACCGTCCGCTCCGTCCAGCGGGACAGAATAGCTTTGCGGAGCGATCCACGGATTCCGCAAGAGTATCAGTCCTCGTCCGCCCGTCCAATGCGCGTATCCGTAAGGCTCGCGCGGCATGACAGCGTCTTGCACAAACTTTGGACAACGCCCTTCGCCCCATGAGGAAGGCAATAACGGAGTTGTCTCGCTCAGAATGTCCGCGTTGGCGCGCGCCCAGGTCAACAGGCCGGCAAGCGACTTCCATCGGCGTTCATCCATGTACGCGGGATTGATATACAAAGGGAGAAACATGTTTCCGCGAAGTATTGTCGTCACTGCATCGTTCATGAACGGCTCGGGTGTCTGGTGAATAATGCCCAACACTTCTTGCGCGGCAATGGGAACAGTACTCCAATACGCGCCCTGCAAATTGAAGTAGTCTCTGGCCGTCGTGTACGACTCACGATACACGGGACACGGAATGCGTCCGTATGGGGCATCGTCGCCATAACTACCGATAACGGAATTGCAGTAGAACAACCACCACGGGCTCGGGTTCCAGCCGAAACAGGTCGGCTCGAGCCAGACTCCGTCCGCCGATGCGTGTGCGGATTGCGCTGCGGCGATGAATCCCTCGGCAACGGCTTCCGCCGAGAGGATTCCGGGCGCGTGCCCATGGTTTGATTCCGGACAAGTTGGCACATAGCCATCGAGTTTGAACTGACGTACGCTGTTGCGCGATGCCATCTCAATCAATCGATCGCGAAACGCCCCGCTGTACTTGGGTCCTCCGAGGCAAGCGGTGCGAAAGACGCTGGCGCCGGGGATAGAGTCGATAAACGTCTCGTAGCCCTGGCTTGCGGCCCACTCGTTGTCGAGAGCCTGGGGATATCTGCTGCTGGGCGATATCCATAGGCCAAGATGACTCTTCATCTCCTCAGCGGCGCGGGCGATGCGCGTGAATCCCTCGGGGAAGAGAGTGGTATCGATGCCCCAGAACGTGTGCGCGTTTGCCCAGCCCATATCGATACAGAATGAATCCAGCGAAACGCCGTAGGGTTTGTAGAGGCGCTGGTTGAAGATATCCATCAACTTCAGGATATCGGCTTCCGTGTAGGGAACCGGAGACGTCCACCAACTGTTGTAATCGATGTGGAACTGGCCACGTGAAGGAAGATGACTGGCAATATAGCGTTGAAACGCTTTTCGCTCGTCACCGGGTTTAGCAATGCCGTATACCGCCTTGCGCGTCTCGTACCACTCGCCAGGTTTCATGGCGAATCCTGGCCGGTGGGCAACAATCAGCGTGTTGCCTTCGAGCCGGGTCGCGCCGATGGGAAACTCGATCCCCGCAAAGAACCCGTCAATGAAAGCCGGATAGCTCTGGATGTCTCCGGGAGACATTTGCGCATGGCGCTCGGAAACATCGAGTTCATCGAGTATCACTTCGTTGAGAACAAGGTCCTTCTTTTCGCCGGTGTATCGCAAGCGCGCCCACTTTCGCAGCACCAGTTCATTCGCCGACCATTCGGCAATCGTTTCGACTTCAAGCTGTCCCGCGGAGTCGAGGGAGATAGGATCAAAGCGCGAAGTCACCGTTTTGCCTGCTTCGAGGGAGCCTTCGAGGTTCTTGGAGGGCATGCCGCCAACACGAATGGTCCCGTTGAAGTCAATGCGGGGACTGTTCAATGGAATTTCGAGAGTCGTCTGCTCGGACTTCAGAAGTACTATGCTTCGCGTAGAATCCAAAGCCATTGGCTGCCAAGACTCGACTGCATTTGCTCGCAGCAACAGAACCGCTAGAGACAGTACGACAACAGACTGAATGGTTGTTCGTGTGATGGACATCGTATGCTCCCCTTCCCCCGGCACCCTTGAGAGATCGGCCATCTCCCCTCTCTTCGCGAGACGCCTGGTTTCGGAGAGTATATCGCCTCAGCGTGCTGCTATTCCTGCTCCGCAGACTCCGCGTTGGGTTCATCTGCATCAGGCGGTGAAGATGCAATGACGATTGTGCCCAGATCGACTGACTCATCGGGAAGACACTCGATTTGTTCCGAGCGCCAAAGCCCGTCGACATCGCTTACGCTGACCTCAAACGTGGCAGTTGCCGCACGCACCTCGGCGATACCCGGCAATGCAGAGAATTCGCCGGCTGCATTGAGTCCGACGGATATCGTGTTTGTGCTGCCGTCCTCATAGATGGCTTTGATAGTGGCTCCGCGATCAGGAATTGGCTTGCCTGCCGCGTCGACGACCACACCTCTAACGGTACACGTGGCTTCCAGCACAAGGGTTTCTTCAGGAAGCACATCACCCAGCTTTGCCTTGAAGTGGGGCGTCTCCACGCGCGGACCCTGATGGCTCGTTCCCGCGGACGCCCACACCTCGACGAGTTCCTGGTAAATGAGAACGTTTACATGCCCTCCGGCATCGATGCTCTGCGGTACGCTGGTACCATAGCGACGCCCATCCGGCGTAACAATTCCGGTTTCGATTATGGCCTGCGCAACTGGCTTGCCTTCGTGATTCAGAATCCGTAACGGCAGTTCCAGCGGTTCAGGAACAAGCAGATCCTGATTGACGGTAGCTCCCTCTCCCACGCTGACAGGCTTACCGAATCGTTTCACGAGAGCGCTATCGCCATCAAACGTTGTTACCCCCGCGAACAACACGTAGTCGCCCGAGGCACACCGAAACGTAAAGTTTCCATTTTTGTCAGTTCGCTCGATCTGGGGATATCCCTGCGAATCTGTTCGTTGCATGAAGAGCATGGTCTCAGGGACGGCTCGATGTGTCTTCTCAGTGAGTACTCGCCCCGCAACCGCTCCGCTCTTCGCAACGGTAAAATCCTTCTCCGCGTCTTCTCCGGGTGACAACTTCAGACCACTAAGCGGCGTGGCCAACGGTATGGACACACTCACGTCTTTTCCCTTCTCGTTCTCCACAACGAACAAATCGTGTGTCATGGCTGGATAGAGATCGGTGAATTCGTACGTTCCATTCGATGCCACCAACGCACGCTGTTCTTCGGAAACCCGCATGCCTGTACGGATCGTGCGCGTATCGGGCTCGGGCAATCGGCTTTGGACAGCCACGAGCTTTCCCACAGCGGGGCTGCCATCCTGCCAGAGGACCTTTCCGTGGATCTTGGCTTTCTCCTTCATCCGCAATTCCACGTTGCCTTGCGCAAGAGCAACGCGTGAGAAGCAATCGCCTCCCTGCATTTCCGAATTAGCCCACACGTGAGCCCATGCCGCTTTTGCATCGACCCCCAGGTCAAACCGCCCCACACTGTCGGTAACGGCAACAGAGAATGCCCCGGTATACTCCGGCGTATAGTTGTCCTCATTCCACACTTCCGAAGTGCATAGCACGCCGTCGGGAACCGGTTTACCGTCGGGCGCAATAAGCACACCCTCCACCGCCAGCCCAGGCCGAATGCTGAAGTCCACGTCTTTGTACACTTCGCCGGCCTTCAGATCCTGAGCTTTGATGTCGTTCATGTAGCCATGCTTTGCGGCAACGAGCTTCGCGTCACCTGTGTGCTTCACCTCCGTAAACACGTAACGTCCCGATGCATCGGTATTGGCTTCGTACACACGCGAGCGGCGCGTGGCGATGACCAGCAAGACCCTCGTCCACGGAACAGGCTGACCGTTCTCGTCAGTAACCTTTCCCGAGATAGCAATGTATTGGCTGGGATCGGAGATCTCGTCGGAAGCCAACGTGGGCGCGGTTACCTCAGGCGTCTTGGTTGGTGTCGCACCTTTGGATAGAGACGTAGGTGCTTCAGGCTCAGGGGAAATTGCATCAACCGTCTGTTGTACGCCTTCTTCCTGCCGCTGAATGTCTCGCCACGTAACGCGCTTGTCTCTCACGGAAACGTACGCGACGTACGTTGCCAGCCCAAGGATTGCGGTAACAATCACAGACTTAACGAGAGAGGCTAAGAATGCGCCGGATGATGCGGCGGCCTTCCCAAGCGCACTGGGCAGCATTCCGGACAGCGCCAGTTTTCCCAGCGAAGAAGCAAGGCTTTGCGGGGCGGGCTCCAGCGAACCGGCGCGCAACATTCCAGCCAATGCGGAGAACTCGGCGCGAACTCCCTTCTTCTGCAGATTGATGCGGATTCGCTCGATGCCTTTGGCGATTCGATAACTTACAGTTCGCCTTGGGATGCCTAAGTCATCCGCGATCGACTCATGCGAACGTTGCTCCAGGAAGTGAGCAACGATCACCTCACGCAACTTCTCAGGCAACTCCGCGATAGACTCGTCGACCACATCCATTAACGCGGACCACTCGGCCCGCTGCGAGAATTGCGACTCTTCCGCGAATTCCTGTTCACGCTCGCGCCGCCGCGAATCCGACTTGATGCGATTGATTGAGCGGTGCGTCGCCAAAACATGGAGCCAACCGCCAATGGAACTGCGAACAGAGTTGCCCGATTTCGCTAACTGAAGGAAGCACTCTTGAGCAACTTCTTCGGCATCGGCACGGTTCTTCAGGATGCGCAAACACGTCGTGTAGACCATGTTCGCGTGCCGCCGGACCAACTCATTGAATGCTTCCGGATCGCCCTCACGCGACCACCGCTGCAGTAGAAGCACATCGATTGCGACCATTTCTTGTCTATCTCCTGGAGCCGACCTCCAGATAATAGACAATTCCGGGGTGTGTTTTCGGCAAAGA
>JAIBAQ010000269.1 GCA_019695095.1 Candidatus Hydrogenedentota bacterium | reverse complement strand
CCAGAGAGTTGGTTCCATGTGGGCGCGAGCGACTTGGCTTTGCGCAAGTGCCTGGAGACGAAGGTGGACATCTTCAAGGCCTGAGCATCGAAGACTGTGCCCAAATTCCACAGGACGGTAAAGAAGAGCACTCGGCAAGTGAAGTCACGAACACACGAGAACACGGAGCATTACATGGAGTTTCCAGTAGAGATTATTGATCAAGTCCGCGAGTTGCACGCCCTTTCGAAAGCGGACGCGCAGCGCCTCAGGACTGAGGCGGAAGCAGCCGCTCAGGCCGAAAAGGCTTGGGCTGAGTGTCATACCTTCCTTTCCAAGGGCTGGATCCTACATCTGCTCGCCCTGCTCGACAAAGAAGCACCACAGCTCAAGAAGATGCGAGCGGAGAACCACCCGGCTATCCCGGCAATTGAGGACGCTTATCGCCAGGCAAAGGAGGAACGCGATCGCATATTCCGCCGTTTCCCTTCATTGCTTGAAGAAGCCTTCGGTAAGAGCGGCTTGTCCATCGACCCGACGAGCAGACATCCCAGATACACCTTGGAAACCGGATTCTTCCGGTTGGAGATCGACGAAAAGAAGCAAACCGCCCGCCTGTCGGACCATGAAGGACGCTTGGCGGAGATTCCGGCGGACGTAGAGGCTATCGTCGAAACCGTTCGGAAGGAACGCCAGCGGATCTTCGAGCGAAAGTATAACGCCAAGACGTTCCTCCAGACCGTGCGGTCTCAATACAAGTCAATCATCAAGCAGGAGAAACAGCCGGACGGTTCGAGCGTGCCCATCCGTCATATCACGCGTAGGCTCGGCAAGAACGTGAAGGGTTTTCGCACCGATGAATTCCTTGTGGACCTGTCGCGGCTGGCGCAGGATGGCCCGTTCGAAATCGACGGACGGCGGCTGGACTTGCAGCAAACCAAAGACACCAACCAAGGGATGCTCCTGCATGGCGCTGCCGGGCGCGGCTATGTCGGGTTCATCGTCTTCAAGGAGGCGTGATCGTGGATCAAAGAATCGTCGCAACACAGGTGGTGGAATCGCTCCGCAAGGGGATTCCGCCTCAGCGCGGGGTCGAACGCTATTCCGTGGGCAACGAAAAGCTCATGGAAGGCGTCAAGAAATTCCATCTGAATGGAATCGCCGATCGAGGCATCATTCGTTTCGTCAGCGGCTCTTGGGGGGCAGGCAAAACGCATTTCTTCCGCCAGCTTCGCGAGGCTGCTTTTCAAGGCGACTGCCTGGTATCCAATGTCGAGCTGGATGTCAGCAGCGCGGCGTTGAACAAGTTTCAAAGCGTATTCGCCGCCATCATCCGCCAGATTGCCACGCCATCATACTACGCCGGACATACAACCCTTGAGGCTGCGCCGTTCGGTACGGTGGTTCGTGAATCCTTGGCCTGGCTCGCTACGGGTACCCGCCAGATCGGCGACGAGATACCCTACGAACACTACACCAAAGCAAATGAAGCGCTGATGGCGGACCACGGAATCGACGTCGACTTCAAGAAAATGGTTCAGAAGTATTGGGAAACTTTCCTGCCGGAAGCGCCCGAACCCGCCGCAATCGAGCAAACGCGCGGTGAAATCCTCCAGTGGTTCAGTGGTGAGGGCACCGTCGGCGCGTTCCGCAAACGCTTCGGCGTCAGCAAGATCGTGTCGAAGGACAATGCCAAACTGATGCTCCAGTCGCTTGCGGCCTTTGTTCGCCTTTCCGGTTACAAGGGATTGTTGATCCTCTTCGACGAGGCGGAACAGGCGTACTCCGTCATGCGCAAATCGGCATTGCGCGAGGCGCACAACAACCTTCTATCGCTCATCAACAATATAGAAACGCTTCCCGGGTTGTTCCTGATCTATGCTACTACGCCGGACTTCTTCTCGGACCCCAAGCATGGTATCGTCGTCTATGGGGCTCTTTCCGGGCGAATCGGGAAACCCGAAGAGCGCCATCCCCGCGCATTAGATACCATTTGGAACATGGACGCCGTAGAAACAAGATTGGAGGACTATCAGGAAGCCGCTAGAAAAATACGAGCTGTCTATGCTGTGGCGTATCCGGAGTCCGATTCGGCCTTACCGTCTGAACCTACCGTCGCAGACAAGGTGGCTGAACTGTTCCGCATCCATCCTTCCCTTGCCGCCGTCCGGTTCTGGCGGCTGCTCGTGACGGCGCTCATCTCCGATTTCGACGACCACATGGAAGGCGAGCCTCGCGAAACGGAGAAGCTCTACGACGACGTGATGGACCGCCTCCGGGAGGACTGAACCATGGATGCCACCGAAGCGAGTCGGGTCATTGAGTCGTTACGCTATGGACTTCCACCAGAGGGACATATTTGCCACTTTACCGTTGGGCGTCAGGACGAAATCGCAGCCCTCTGCAAGCAACTTGATGATGATCGATCGAACGTATTGCTACTGAATGCAAACTATGGTGCTGGGAAAACCCATCTTCTCCGCTTCGTTCGCGAGGAGGCATTGCGTAAGGGGTGGATGGTCAGCGTAGTTTCCATGGACTCCAAGTCAGGGGTCAGGTTCGATCAGCTCAGTCAGGTTATTGGCGCAGTTTGCAGAGGTATTGAGATTCCCAATAGGGCTGGCAAGGGAGTGCGCTGCCTCCTAGACGGATTTGACAACTCCATTATGACTGGAAGCTTGTCTGAGGAAGTCTGGCCCGAGCTACATCACGACGGGAAATGGGATCAGAAGAAAGTCTTTGAGACCGAGGCCTTTTACCTTGGTCTTCGTGCATGGATCAAGTGCCCAAAGGACGTCGGCGATTACATCGTGAACTGGTTCGAGAATCCGCACATGAACTCTGACGGTCGCCCAAGTCATCTCTACAAGCTGCTTGTTGATGGAATGCGCAGGTTCTACAGGGATGCTCGACCTAAGGGCTACTTTACCAAGGAGCGTCTAGACCTGACCCGCAACGACGACCTTTGCTGGGCTTTCCTTAGAGACCTGCATCTGGCGGCCAAAGCGATGATGTTGCGCGGATTCGTGCTCTGTCTTGATGAATTCGAGGATGTACTCTATAACCTCCCGCGAATAGATGCCAAGAAGAAGGCATTTTGGAATCTCTTCGAGCTGTTCCACGGGCATCAGTATAAGGCCAATGCATACTTTGCAGTTACTCCCGGATTCGTCCAGAAGTGCAAGCAGGAGTTGGCGCGTAAGGGAGAGTATGACTATGATTTTTCGCAATTCGACTTGCTCAGACAGTTTGAGATGACCCCCATCGAGCGTGACGATATTGCGACTCTATGTGAGCGTATTGTTGAAGCGCACAGCGTTGCCTTCTCGTGGAATCCCTCGGCGCGTTGCAGGAACGCTATTTCGAAGAAAGTCGAATCCTTCTCATCGGATGCGAGCCAAGATCGAGTCCGCCAGTTTATTCGCCATGTTGTTCAAGAACTCGATCGGAGCCTGGACGCCTAGCGATGAGTGATTCCAGCCAATTGGACAATAGGGTAGCCGCTGCATTCTACGGTCGGTTCAGGGATCTGCGCGAGGCACAGCAAGCCGCCATCGAGCCGCTATTGGCGGGCCTCAATATTGTTCTGACCTCCGGCACGGGATCGGGCAAGACCGAAGCAGTGATGGCACCGCTGGTCAGCAAGTATTGGCGCGAAGCCGTTCTCGGTGATTATCTCTTTCTACTCTATATTGCGCCGACCAAGGCTCTCGTCAACGATCTGGAGAAACGGCTGCATCCGCCACTGTCCGCTTTGAACCTGCGCGTGGGAGTGCGCCATGGCGACCGGGATGACTTGAAGAGCGGCCCGACTCCGCATGTGCTCATCACAACCCCTGAATCGCTTGATGTGATGCTGTTTCGAAAGGACTCGGCACTTGGTTTGATTCAGGCTGTTATCGTTGACGAAGTTCACTTGCTTTACAACACGCAGCGAGGGCTTCAACTGTCCTTGCTTTTGCAACGCCTGCGGCGGACCCTGCCGCACGACCTTCAATGCGCCGCGCTCTCGGCCACGGTGGGCGATCTGTCCCATATCCGCGATTTTCTGTTGGGCGCGGAAGCGAGCGCCGAGTTACTCGCGTTCTCGGCGGCCCGCGCCATTGACGCCCAAATCCGGCATATCGAGAACCGGCATCAATTCCTCTCGCTTGTTCGGAAGATGACGGAAGGGCGGCCAACGAAGTTGCTCGTCTTCGCGAACTCACGCCGGGAGTGCGAACGGCTGGCGGGTATCTTGCAGGATGACGAGGCCCTTCGTCACAGCGTTTTCGCGCACTACTCTTCTCTTTCTCCCGAAATGCGGCTGGACACCGAGCGAAAGTATGCCGCCATGCGCACAGCCATCTGCGTGGCGACGAGCACGTTGGAACTCGGCATCGACATCGGCGACATTGACGCGGTGTTGCTATGGGGCGTTCCTTCGGGCGTGGATTCGTTTCTCCAGCGCATCGGGCGCGGCAACAGACGCTCCAACAAGACCAATGTCGTCTGTCTTGTGCCGGACGATAGCGACTCCGTTTCATTGGATGCCATTCGCTTTGCCGCGTTGCTGGATGCCGCGACGAAAGGCGAATTGCCAATCAGCGAGCCCTATGAACTATTCGGCGCTGTCGGCCAGCAGTGCTTGAGCATCATTGTGTCGGACGATGGCCGATTCACCCGCATAGCCGATTTGTGCGATCTGTTCCAGCATAGGCCCTATCTCCAACGCGGAGTGGTTGAGTCGATTCTGGCCGAACTGGCATCGAATGGCCTCCTCCAACGCCACGGCTACAAGAATCGCTACGGCGCGGACGAGGATGTTCATCGGCTCGTTGATATGAAGATGATCTACGGAAACTTCGGGGTCGGTTCCCAAACGGTTGATCTGTTTCATGGGGCAAAGCACCTCGGAGAAGTGCCCGCAATCAATCTGTTGCGGATTCGGGGCAACGTGTCCGTCCGATTTGCTGGGAAGAATTGGCGAGTGAAGAAGGTCTCGCGAGAGGGCATTCACCTGGAAGCGGCCAAAGGAAGGACGGAAGCCATTGAGTTCTCCTATGGAGGAAGAGGAATTGCCTCCAATCCATACATCACCGACCGCATGTGGACATTCATTCATACGGACGGCGCGGTGCAGGGTCAGTTCAGCAACGCGCTTTCGGAGACGGTCGGGAGATTCATCTCTTCCATACGTGCGTCATTTGCCGCTTCACAGCTCCCGTTTTACAGAACTGCGGAAGGTATTTGCTACTATACCTTTGGCGGTTATATCGTAAACCGGGCAATCGGTCTGTATTCGGGAAAACCAGGCTTCAAGGCCGATGATGTTTTATTGCGTGTCCCCTCGCCGATTGACTGGTCTTCAGTCCCGGAGAATCCCGCCGATTACGAGGATTTCTTCCACCTGTTGTTTGAGGCCAGTGCGGCGCAATCCATCTATCAAAAGCAATTGCCCTTGGAGTTGCAAGAGCGCGAATACCTTCAGTCATGGCTCAAGGACACGTCGATTCCCAGTATCCTGGCGCGGTTGCGGAGAGCCGACCCCGTTGCATTGTTCGCCCCAAGTGAGTTGCTGTGTCAGCAAATTCCCAGAACATAAAATAGCTGGGCTTGAGGAGTGAGCCTCTCTGGGGTGCGCCCATGAATGAATCGCTTCAGAGGGGCCGGGTATTACTGGACCGAAGCCGTTGTCAGTGGCAAGTGTCGTTAGTACTCGCTGTGGGTATCGCATCGAACTCGCACCCACCCGTGGGTTGCCATCCTTTGCCCGGGGGCACCGCAGACCTCACATACCCTGAGCGACGACTCTTCAGCCCGCCGGAGGATCGCCTTCGCGGTCTCGTCGGTCTTGTCCTCCAAGTAGATCCTCAGCCCGCCGAACTTCTCTTTCACTTGAACGATCCTTGACTCAGGGCAATCAGCGGCCAGCTCCCTGAGCGTTGAGTCGATCAACGCCACCCATCCAGGTCCACACTGGAATCCGGAGAAGCGTTGCGAGAACTGGCCCCGATATTGGGTAGACAGATCATTCAGATCCACTGTTCGCTCTCTCAATCATGGCGTAAAAAGCACGGCGGGCATCCACCGGAGTTGGCTCCTTCAACAGGTGACGTAGGCTGCCTTCTGTTACCTTGGCAACCTTCGACTCATTTTCAGGATCACAGATGAAGTCGAGGATGTCAGGTGGGAGCAGCAGCAAGCGAAGATACTGACAAACCCGTGTGCGCGTGACCCCACGAGCCAACGCCACCGTTTCCTGGGTCGCACCTAGCGTGGAGTCCATCTCCGCAGCAATCTCCCGGGCGACGAGGACGGGGTTCCGCAGCCACCGGCGGTTCACGCCGTACTTGAAGGCCTTCTCAGCAGGCTTCCGGAAGACAAGCTTGAGACGGCGGCGTTCGTAGACACCGAAAAGCTCTGCTTCGTCTTCGAGGTCTGGACCGGATATAGTTCGAGGAGGGTTCTGGCCGGGGAGCCAAAC
>JAIBAQ010000268.1 GCA_019695095.1 Candidatus Hydrogenedentota bacterium | reverse complement strand
GTGAAATGGTAGGAAATCCAGAGGTTTAGGTCACCCGCGAACGCGGCGGGCGCCATGGCCAGTCCCACCAACACGGCTGCCATCCAAACCACGGCTCGTTGACGCATGGAAACACTCCTTTCCTAACAACAAAGCCACCAACCTTCGATACAAGGGGGGCCTGAGCCTGACTGCCAGCTTGCCTTCCGAAACGCAATCATATCCTGTTGACGTATTTCAGTCAACAGTTTCCTAGACCGCGAAGTCGAATCCAACCTCCAATTCGGTCCTGAGCTTTCCACGGTTCTATCCCGGATTTCTCACGAACACACTTGAACCTCTCTCGTAACCGTTGTGTTCGCGAGACTTGCGGCGAAAAATAAAGCGGTTCTCCGAAAACAGAGTGTGTTTGAGAGAAATCCTCATGGCATAACCTCAGATTCTTGCACGTGAGCAATTTGCGTTGGCGCTCAATCGCACCGGTGCAAATTGCGAACTATCACCCAAGATATTGAGGATCCGGCTTTCGTATAATGCGCCCAAGCCGGTACCGGATGGCGAACAAGGGAGAGCAAGCAATGGAGAAGCGGTCGAATCAGTTGGCGGCACAGTCTCGGCGCGAGTTTATCAAGACCAGTTCCGCGTTGGGCATGGCAGCGTGGGCGTGGGGAGCGGCGTCTGCGAGTGCCGCTGAAGCGCAACCCGTTCGTATCGGCCTTATCGGGTGTGGACGCCGTGGATCCGGTGCCGTTCGTGACTGCATCGACTCGTCGCCAAACGTCTCTGTCGTCGCGCTGGGCGATGTCTTCCCCGACAAAATTGCGGAGTGCAAAGGCAAGCTCTCCCAGCTTGGCGACGCGTACAAAGTCACGGACGAAACGTGTTTTGCAGGATTTGACGCCTTCCAGAAAGTCCTTCAGTGCGACGTTAATTACATCATCCTCGCAACGCCTCCCGCCTTCCGAGCCGCGCACCTCAAGGCGGCCCTCGAAGCGGGCAAGCACGTCTTTTCGGAAAAACCCGTCGCCGTGGACCCTGTTGGCATACGCTCGATTCTAGAGTCCTCGGAACTTGCCAAGACCAAGGGCCTCGGAATTGTCGCGGGCACGCAGCGCCGCCATCAAGCCAACTATCTGGAGACCATCACGCGCATTCACGATGGCGCTATCGGCGACATCGTTTCCGCCGAATGCTACTGGATCGGCGACTACTCCTATTACGAACCCGTCCTGCGCCAGCCCGGCTGGTCAGACATGGAGTGGCAGCTCCGCAATTGGAACTACTTCACCTGGTTGTCGGGCGACCACATCGTCGAACAGCACGTGCACAACATCGACGTAATGAACTGGGTTCTGAAATCCCATCCCATCAAGGCCATGGGCATGGGGGGACGCCAACAACGGACAGGTCCCGAATTCGGGCACATCTACGATCACTTCGCGGTCGAATTCGAATATCCGAATGGCGTTCGCGTCACCAGCATGTGCCGGCAAAACGCGGGTACCTACCACCGTGTCAATGAGTGGGTGGTTGGCACGAAGGGGACCTCCGATCCGGCAGGTCAGATTAACGCAAAGAAGAAATACAAGTTCGAGGGAAAACCGGCCAACCCCTACGTGCAGGAACACGCCGACCTCATCGCGAGCATTCGCGCGGGTAAACCGCTCAACGAGGGCCGCGCTATTGCTGAAAGCACCATGGCCGCCATTATCGGACGCCTCGCCGCCTACACCGGCCAGGAAGTCACCTGGCAGTGGGCCATGGAAGAGTCGAAACTCGACCTCAGTCCCGCTAGACTCGAATTGGGTGAATTGCCCGACTGCGCGATCGCGATTCCCGGCTACGTCAACCTGATATAGATCGTACTGACGACAAGAATGTGTGGCAGGCATCTTACCTGCCTTATTCTTCACCTAATTCGGCAGCCGATCCAGTGACCGCAGTCCCTCAATGAACTTCTGTGTCATGGGAAACTGCCCGGGATAGGGAACAAACTCGACATGCCCGTCCAGATAGAGGACGTGGCCCCCATTGCCGTGCAATTCCGGGCGCTCCACCATGACGGGGATGATGCTCTTGAAGTACGCTTCCTTCTCGCGGCCATCGTCGAACGGAGAGAGTGTATCGCCGATGTTTTCCTTGAGATGGGCGTAGACAATCTCATTGCTCGCTCGGAACCCCGCCCATCTGCCCGTCGCAAGACGGGACGATATCGCCCTTTTAGACCTCCATTCGCAACTGCCTCCGTGTCGCGCTTCCCGCTCAAAGTCGTTGACAGGCTCGCGATGCTGTGCCGCCTCTTTGCACGCTTCAAGCCATTCGTTCGCTGACCTCTCGTTGGCGAACGCAAACCCCAGATACCAATAGCTGTTGTCGTCGAAGACATAGAGTGACGCGTTGGTGCAGCGCCGCTCCAATACACTCCGGTGAGGGTGGACGTACGAAATAAGCAACGGCGCCTTCTGCATCGCTTCGGAACCTAGTGCCTTGGGCGAGAACATTAGACAGCCCGGCGTACGCGACATAGGAGCATAGTCGCCAGACTTGTCATGCTGTGCGTACGTTTGCAGCGCTGCCCCAATCTGCTCTAAATTCTGGGCACACTGCCAATTCTTGAGAGGTCCTCGGCACCAAAGCGCAGAAAAGACCGCAACGGTGGTGATGATAGCCATTGTCCGTAGAATTGCGCCCGCCATTGGACGTACCCCCTTGTTCGTCTGGACCTGCAAAACAAGTCGCTTTCCGACAAGCTGGGTTAATGGGTGGCGGAGGCGTACCCCTTAATGCTTCCGCATCACGATGCTGTTGGCGTGTCTCGCTTTGGCTCGTGCAGTCATTCGGATCTCGCGTCAAGTCCGCTGAAAATCCCCTGACAATCCCCTTATCCCACCGAGCCACAGCCCCCGAAAACTGTTGCCAACCGAACTGTATCACATGCCTAGATGCGAAAATTCGCAAGTGACTGAAAATAAATGACTAATACATATAGGAGGCATGTTTTGACTTGCCTAAGCACCTGCGGGAGGACGGGTTTCATAGTTTTATTGTATGTCGCGTATCGCCTTCGGGCTACGCGGTGAACAGCAGACAATCGTGGTGGCTAGGTCGGCACGAGTAATCGTCTTATTCCACTGCTGCCACGACTAAATGTCGACACACGCTGCATTGAGTCTGGACTGTCGCACGAAGTATGCTGTAGCGGTTGAGGCGAGGGCCGCCAAGGCCACGAGGACCGCGATTCCGATAGCACGATTCCGGTACGTCACGGTACTCCTCCGGGCATGCCGTTATTGCGCACTGGCGGACACCTAAAATTCTAGCACAGCGCATCCACGCGCAGAATGAAGGACAATTCCATGACTGTTCACTCCACACGACACATCGTCTCATTTGCGATTGTCATTACATTGGTCGCCGCTGCGTCGAGTGTCATGCCCGCACACGCGCAGGGACTCACTCCGGATCAGGAAACCGCGCTGCGCGGCATCGCGCGCGGCGAATCGCCTGCGTGGCCCGCGATGTCACCCGAACAGTCGAAGGCCCTCTTCGAGAAGTCGGAGCAACAGTTGAAAGACCACCAGGCGTACTGCCTGCCCCACGGCCTGAGTGTTGATGTCTTTTGGACCGACTATTCGCGCTCGAAACCCTTCCGCTACGAAACCATCGGCGACAGCGCGTGCTGGGCCGGGCACTATCTCGCGGCCATTGCCCTCCGGTACAAGGTCACGAAAGACCCGCAGGCTTTGCAGGACGTGAAGAACGTCTTGGAGAAGTTCGATTTGCTGACTCGGGTGAGCGGACGCGTTGGTTACATTGCGCGCTATGCCGGCGCTGCAAACAACGAGGCCTATCGCGAGTACTACAAGGTCTACGGGCGCGGCGAAGACCCCGAGCGCCCCGGCCTAGGCAAATGCGCCTACCAAGGCGTCGAGCCGTACACCGACTTGGTCTGGCTTGGAAACAGCTCGCGCGACACTTACGACGGCACGAGCTTTGGATTGGCGACGGCGTGGGTCTACGTCGACGATCCGGATACGCGCCAGCAGATAAAGACCATCGTCGAGACCATCGGCAAGCGACTCGTGGAAGACGAGTATTGGGTGATCGACGGAAAAGGGCACAAGACCAATCCAACGCCCTCGTTCAAGCTGTGCTGGATGCGTTTGCTGTCTTCGGTGAGTCCCGAGGTCTTTGCCGACGTGAAGAAGGAGTATTACACCCTTGTTGGCGACGCAATTGCCCGGGGCGGACGCGTATACCCGGTAACCTACAAGGAGTACTTCGCGAACAACCTCAACTTCATTCGCATGTACACGCTGACAATGCTTGAAGACGACCCCGCGACCAAAGCGGGGTTGCAGGAAGTTTTGCGGAAATCGTATCACGAGCTTGCAGACACGCTGAACCCGCATTTTGCGGCCATCTACCTCGATGCGACCGGCGACACTGACGCGAAGGCGATTGCGGTGTTGCAGGGGCAGCTCATCGATATGCCTGCGCCGCCTCGCTACTTCAAGAAGGTCGACTACCGAAACAATCCCGCTTACGAAAAGCGCGAGGATAACCCGGAACTGTTGAAGTACGCACTATTATCCCGCGAACGTCCCGAAAGCGATTTCATCTGGCAGCGTTCACCCGTGTTGAGCCATCGCGACGAAGACGTGCCCTACGAGACGCCGGGCATCGATTTGTTTCTACCGTATTGGATGGGCCGTGAGTGCGGTCACATTCCCGCGCCGTAGACGACTTGTACGCTGACTCGCCCGCGACCAGCAGCGCAGGTCCTCGCTCATAACGGATACTCGGTAGCGCCGCGCTCGGCGAGCGCGGCGTAGTATACACCTCAGATTGCGTGTAACGCGTAGCCTGTGTTAAACGGTCGCAACGCAGACACGCAATATGTCCCCATTTGTCATCCTGAGTCCGACTCCGGCGGACGAAGGATCTGACAATGACGAACCGAGTGATTCTCAAGCCAGATGCTTCGCTGTCGCTCCTAAGAAACGAGCCGAGTCTCTTGCATGTGGCGCACCTTCAGAGCAGTCGTTAGGGTGGGTTGCTGCCCCAGGTCCCTATTCCTCAAGATCGTTAAAAAGTTACGTATTTGGGGAGCAAGTTGTTGAAGCGTTGCGTGTTGGCCGCGGATTTCGGATTTGCTTGGATGTGGTGAGCGCTGGGAGACGCCCGGCGTGCCGACAGGTGTGTCGGCGGAGACCGGGCGCTACAAAATGCATGGGGCAGGCGCGAATATGGTGTTCCGCGCATGGGCGAGAATTCTAAGCCAGATTCCTCGTCTGCCTTGGGCGGACTCGGAATGACAAGAGGGAAGAGGCGCGCGGCGTGGGCACAAACGCAATGGACCCTGCATGAGCCGACTTGCCGAAACGCGACCCCGGTAGACAGCGCCGCGATCGCCGAGCGCGGCGTGTTGCTTGCGCCCTGACAGGGCGCTCGTTGGGTGGTGGCGGGTACCTGGGGTTTCAATTCGCGTCGTTGACGCGAATCTCACCCCAGGCTGGAGTATTTCGCGCTTGCAGCGCTCTGGAGAGTCGAGTCAAATCGTCGGTGTTCATCCGTGGTTGAGTCTCTTTTGGTTGCGGCTATGCCGCGCCAGGCTACTATGTTTTGCGCCGTGCGGCGCGCAGGAGGAACAGGGGGGGTGAGTAGTGAACGAGAGCACATGTTGTCCGATGCCGAGTCAGGGCCGACTCCCTGCCTGTTGTTTCCACCATCAAAACCCGCGCTGGCGCGGTCCCCCGCTCAGCATGACAGGCAAGAGAATACTCTCTCGCGGTTCGAACTTTTGGCGTCGGCTCTTCTCGGCGCGCACCTGTACGCGCGGAGACTTCAGGCCGCGCTACGCCAACTCCAGCGTAGACACGGCCACGCGCTCGCCCGTGTCGGCAGCCGTGTGCATCGCTTCGAGCACCGCTGTAACGGCCCAGCCATCTTTCGCGGTTACGTATGGCGTACGGTCATCCTGCACCGCGTCAATGAAACTGGAAATACACGACGGAAACGCGCCGACCCATTGATCATAGACCTTAAAGTTCAGCAGCGAACGCGGCCAACGAAACCCTTCGGGACTGCTCATCTCGACGGCCTCGTCTTTGCGATCGATTTGGATATGGCCCTGCTCGCCCACGATAGACATGAACGAATCGGGCATGGACGGATGCCCCTCGGGATAGATCCATGCGGCCTCGAACGTGGCCACACCGCCGTTGCGAAAACGCAGTTGCCCCTGCATGGCATCCCACGTGTCCCAACCGTACCGCGACTTAAGCACCTGCTTTACTCCCGTGCACACCACGTCCTTGGGCGCGTCGTCAAACCACCACAGCATTAAGTCGATGTCGTGAGACGATTGAAACCACATAGGAGACGAGTCTTTAGCCCATGAAGCAAGCATCTGCGTAGGGACCGTGATCGGGTTGTTCTTGCGGGCATAGCCCACAAGTGGCCGGCCGATAA
>JAIBAQ010000267.1 GCA_019695095.1 Candidatus Hydrogenedentota bacterium | reverse complement strand
TGAGTCTCTTGTGGTTGCGGCTATGCTGCTCCGTGTCCAGTTACGCCCTGACGGACGTTGGGCATATAATCGCTCCATGAAACGACTGGGTTCTATCGTATTCTATACGGTGCTGATTGTCCTGGCCGTTGCCGCGGTCGAGACAGTTCGCCGAAGCTGGGCCATCGCGCGAGAACGCGAGATGTCGGCCCAGCGGCCCAAGTTCGGCTATATCGACAAATCGGGCGCATTGGTCATTCCTGCCACGTACGAGATGGCGTACGACTTCTCGGAAGGATTGGCCGCCGTGCGCATCGACACACGTAACGGCTTCATCGATACGACGGGGCGCCTCGTGATTCCCGCTGTATTTGAAGATACGGGATCTTTCTCGGAGGGCCTGGCGCAAGCGATGGTCAGCGGACAAATCGGCTACATCGACGCGACGGGCGCGATGGTGATTCCGCCCCAGTTCTACCCGGCAGGCGCGTTTTCAGAAGGCCTTGCGCCCGTATGCAAAGACGGCAAATACGGGTTTATCGATAAGACGGGCGCGATGGTAATTGCGCCGTCGTTCAAGCAGGCATCTCCATTCACTGAGGGATTGGCCTCGGTCATGTTTGACGGAAAGATCGGGTTCATCGATAAAACGGGGGCGTTCGCGATTGAGCCGCGCTTCCAAGCGGCACGAGGGTTCAGCCACGGCATCGCCCAGGTTCAACTCGACGGCCGATGGGGCCTTATCGACGCGAAGGGCAACATCGTCCTCAATCCAACATTTGAAGACATCGACACACTCTCCGAGCAACTCATCCCCGTGCGGATTGAACAGAAATGGGGATACATGGATGCCGAGGGCACGACGGTCATAGACGCCGCATTCGAAACGGCGCGTCCATTTTCGGAAGGCTTGGCTGCGGTAGAGCTCTCGGACCGGTTTGGATTCATCGACAAATCCGGGGCGTTTACGATAGCCCCGAGATTCCTGCGGGCCTACCCCTTTCGAGCTGGCCTTGCGCGCGTTCTGGTGAAGCCATAGTCCACGCCGGTCCTTAGTGAGGCAGTCCCAGGCTATTCCTCATCGACCGAAGATAATTGCGAATTCTCCGGGCATTGGCCCCGTAATCGTGCTTGCCCACCCGCGACTTGGACCGCATGTCGACGATGGCCTCGTCGCCATGCTGCACAATGCGAATCGTAATATCGTCGCGAAACCGGAAGAAGAACGATTCCGCGTAACCCTCGATAATCCCCTGCTCCGGGTTCTCATACGTAATGGTCCACCCTTCCCAGTCTCCGGCAAGTGCCCGTGCCGTGTTGTAAACGCCATACACGTCGCGACTCGTCAAGTCCACGCGCAATGGCTTGAGATCCGGGTAACCCGCCGATATTCGTGACGCATTGGCCGCCGGAAAATCGAGATTACGGCCCATGTTCTGGGGAATTTCCGCGGCCTTTGCATACCGAGGTGGATTGGCGGTATCCGTGGTGACGTCGTTTACGTGAGGAAGTCGAAAGCCCGGCGAAGCCGCCGCCGCAACCAAGACTAGCGGCATCATCGACATCGTGGCGGGGACAGTCCCCGTGCGCACTATTCCTTTTGAGCGGCCAACGACAACGAGAGTTGTCGTGATCAGTCCCAAGGGAACACTGAGTAGAAAGGTGGCATATCCCGTAAGCGGAGAGAGCACACCCGTATGCGCCAAAATGACTCCAGCCAAGAGGACAAGAAGCGGAACAGCACTTACTACATTCACGGTCATGTCCCATCCCCCCCGCGAGATGCCACTCGGATGGTCACTTCCCCACCCGATTCACAACGCGTATCGCAGTCATCTTCAGCGATTACACCCGTCCACGCGGACACACATCGCGTACAGAGTCGAAGCCGTTACTGCGCCTACCTGGTACAGGCCGAATCAAGATTCCAGGACCGTCCAATTCCGCCTGTTCCAAGAAGGGACGTCTCATCGTAACTAGTGACTTTCGAGCGAGCCGTTGTTACTTGGGACCTGCCCAACTCCCACAACCCACCGACCTGAACCCACTACCTCCAGACAAAAACACGGCAATCCCGTTCAGAAATGCGGGTTAGTACACTATAATAAACATTTTTTGTGGTCGGGGTTCAAGCTTGGGTGAGCCAGGTGTCGCGATTTGGTCACCCACCTTGTGGATTGGGGGAATTCCGCTTGTCATGGACTACATCATCCTGCGCTTCAGTTCCCGCAAACGGGTATGTCACCAAGCGCGTTCACGTCAGTTCTTGAGAAGTCCGGTCTATTGGGTTCCGTACGTGAATGTGAAGTGTGTACGTATTTTTGAGGCCGCGGGTATGGCGAGCGTGATGCGCGTCAGTACTTGGCTTTTGTTGTTAGCTTTGCAGGCTTCTTCGAGGCGTTCGGCACGGAGTTCGCCCTGATCCGCCGTGATGCTCAGAGCTCCTTCAGGAGATTGTATGCGGGCCGTAGCGCCATCGACGGTCACGTCAAGCCAGGTGATGAACGCTTCCTCGACTTCAAGCCCCGCGCCGTTGAATGCATAGTCTCCATCCAATACGAGAACGCCGTCGGGTTGCAGTGTGAAGGTGTGCGAGGCGTCGGTCAATTCGGGCAATTCATAGGCGCGGGCGAAATTCACTTTCAACGTATTGTCGCCCTGCTTCTCCAGCGTCCCCTTGTAGTCCGCGCCCGCGGGCTGTAGCTGCCCGCCGATGCGTGGCACGCTGTGTCCGTATGAATTGGCGAAGATGTTCTCATAGCGTTTGGCGCTGAAATAGTCTTTGCTGTAGAGGCCCGCGCCGGGATCGCAGAGATAGGTTTGGCCGCCTGCGCGAAGGATGAAGCTGCCGACGTCGTTGTTGTTGTGGGGTTCGTTGTTGTTTCCTGCTTTCACGGCAAACACGACGCGTTTGCCGGATGCGCTTCCGACAAGTTTCGCGATACCGGAATTGGGCAAGAATACCGGCTCGATGATTGGCTCGACTTCAGGAAGGTCTTTGGCCCAGAGGTAGTCTCGAAGGGTCTTGCCCAGACGGAATCCGTTGCTTTCTTCGACTTGCGACATCAGGGCCTGCACGCCGGTGCGTTCGGCGAGCCGCGTGGCCATATAGGGAGGAATGGTGCCGTGTTCGTGGCTATCGGCGAATGACGCAAACACATTCTTGTCGAGGGCGACAGCGGCGGGGTAGGTAGCGATGGCTTTCATGCGGGGGGAAGCAAGCAGGTCAATGGCGCCGCCGGTGCGCACGCGGAGCATTTCCGCGAACGAGACGTAGTGGGTCAGGCCGTAGACCCAATAGCCGATGCCTTCGAGACAGACGCCGTCTTCTTCGAATCCGACGCGTTCGAAGCGCGCAAGTTGATCGAGGACAAGCGACAGCGCTTGTGCCAAGCGGGCGGGGTCGGTTTCGAGCAACAGAAACGCTTCGCCGACGGAACCGGCGCAGACGCCGGTCCAATTGTTGCGGCCGGAGTCCCACCAGTAGTCGTGGGCGTGTTCAAGATAGGGCGTGAAGATCCGCGTCTCGATTTCGTGGCGCACGCGGTTGCGCACTTCTTCCGGCAGGCGATCCCCAAGCACATACAGCGCATGGGCAAGGTCCGAGCCGGTCTCGGCGGCGAATAGGTCAATGAACCAGGGCTTGTCGCTTTCGTGTGCAGGCGCGACCCAGGTGGTTTCTTCGCAGACGTTCCAGATGAGGTCGTTGACGCGGTCGATCTTTGAGGGGTCGTCGCTCAGCCAGGCGGCCATTACGGCGTTGGTCAGCAATTCGCGTTTACCGAAGTAGGGCCGCTCGTAGGGTGGGCGCTCGCCTGTCTTGCGAAAACGGCGATAGAGCGTGTAGGTCGTGAGCGGAATATCCGCGGGTTTGCTCGCTGCTTCCTCGAAATAGGCAACGAGGCGGGGCGTTTGCGCAAGCGCGGAGGTGTCAACCGATTCGAGTTCTGGGATAAGGTTGCCGGATGCGGGTTTCGCCAGTATCTGCTGTAGTTGCTCGACCGTATAGGGGAGCGTTGTCTCCGCGGCCCATGCCGAGACTGCCGAGGCGATCCCTACTACGAGACCAAGCGAAACTATGCGCATTGCGTACCCCCTTTGGCTACCGAATGAGAATACCCTCGTGAGAACGAGGTGTCCACCATCAATGGTAAGAAAACAGCACGCCGGCCTCATCGAGGCCGGCGCTACTGAATGATGCTGCTGAATTGCAGTGGCGGATTCAGACGCTATTTGATGAAGCCGTGGTACAGCCCCATGTAGTACGGGAGCAGGAACACGGCGCCGTCGGCGAGTCCGCTGCCGTTGCCACCGTATTTCAGCTGCCAAGGATCGGTGTTCCAGTGATTGAAGTGACGTTCATCAACGGGCAGCACTTTGCCGTTCACCCTGTATCCGCGATCGACACGGTGATCGGGTTCATAGGGTTCGAGGGCCTGTTGACGCGGCAGCATAATGATATCGATCCGTTCGCTGTTGTCGTGCGACCAATCGAGCCGATCGAGCGGGAAGCGCTTGAGAGTGTCCACGGAATCGACCAGCCAGTCTTTCCAGGGGGACAGGTCGAAGGTTCCCCAGGGATTCACGTATCCGGGACCGGGAGTCACGGCAGCAAAGGCGAAGTTGAAGAAGGGATTCATCTCGGGATACTCGAGGATCCAATACTTGTAGAATGAGTAGGCCATTTCCATCTTCAGCTCGGGGTCTTTGGTGTATTTGACGAGGTTGTAGTAGCACATGAACGCCATCTCGTCGTCGGATTGGTTCCCCGAGCCGAAACCGCGCTGAATCTTCGTGACCATCGCGTTTGTATCGAAGGCGTGCAGCTCGCGCAGCATCTTGATGGCGTCGCTGTATTTGGAATCGCCAGTCATATGCTCGGCAACGGTGAGGTACGACAAGATGCTGAGCGATTTGAGACCGCGTTCGCTGTACCACATGTGATTGTGGTTGAGCTCTTTTGGCGAGTAGACCGACCAACGGGTTGGAGTGCCGTCGAAATCGACGAGACAGAAATCGTTGCGGAGAAGATGGTCGGTGAGATTGCGAACCACTTCGCGGACACGCTCTTTTTCCTCTTCGGTATCGGCGACGAGGTCGTAGTAGAGCGGGTAGAAGAAGTAGTGGCCGTCGAGTTCATCGGAACTCGTGTCGGTCTTGTACCAGTACTTCTTGTCTTTCGTGAGTGGCCACCTCGGTGTGTACACCTTCCACAGTTTGTCGCCTTTGTCGCGGTCGCGCTGTTGCTTTTCGAGGGTGTAGTGAATGTTCGGATCTTCCTCGGTGGTCTCCACGACGGTGCGCGCGACGTAGCCGGGTTGCTGTTTCACTTCGCCGTCGACGGGCGCGACACTCAGGAAACGAAGCGCCTCGAAGGCTTTCTTTGCGCGTTCCTTAATCTTGGGGTCTTTTGTAGCGGCATAGCCAAAACACTCGCCGGCACCGTACATGCTCGTCCAAAGCCCATCGTTGTCGCTGTCGTGATTGAACCATTTCGATTTGTCGCCGGGACGTTCAAGCCTTGCTTCAAGTACGTAACCGTATTCCGTCCGGCGGTTGTATTTGTCGATTTCGCTTTCGTAGAACGCGGCCTTTTCGGCGAGCGTCATCGGCTTACGTTCTATCACGCCAAGACCTTTGGATGTAGCGAATCCTGCGTCGCCATTGGCATTGACTGCAACGGCTCGAACATGATCATCCGGCAACCAGCGGCGCCCTTGGCGGTACTCCCAATCGGTTCCGTCGTAACGGATAGCGCCTTTCGTCGTGCCAAACCACACAACGCCGTCTTCTCCGGCAGCCATGCACGTGAAGTCGTTGTAGGGAAGACCTTCGGCGCCGGTGTAAAGGGTCCATGTATCGCCGTCGCGGCAACCCGCGCCTTGCGGGCTGGCAAACCACAGGCGGCCTTTGGAGTCGTATGCCACGCCACGAACGTTGCGGGGAGCCCAACTGCGGCCTTTGTCATCGGCGGGGTAAAGCGCGGTCCATTCTTTGCCATCCCTCGACTCAAACAGGCCGGATGCGGTACCGGCGCTCATGCCGTCAGGTCCGATGGCGAGGGCAAATACATCGGGCTTGCCGCCAAGCTGCTTATTGAGCGAGTCGACGGGAGCCGCCTTACCGTCAGCGATGACGTAGAGACCAGAGTCGGTTCCGGCAAATGCACTGGAACCGTTCGCTGCTAAGGCGTGGATCGTACCGGTTGGGGCCTGACCGAGTTTGTGAGTGCCCGCCTTGTCAATGATGACTATAGCGCCATCCACAACCGCGATAACGCCGCTGGAAGCTTCGCCAAGCACGGTTACCGAACCCTTTGTGTCCTCTGAAACAGGGATCCAGCCGCTTCCGGAAGCGGGAAACGTGAACAGGCCCGAAGGAGTGCCTACATAAGGGATGTCGCCGTTTGCCACCGCTATACCGGTAATCTCATCCGAGGGCAAGCCTTGAAGGATAGTGTGTGTCGAGGCGACCTCCTG
>JAIBAQ010000266.1 GCA_019695095.1 Candidatus Hydrogenedentota bacterium | reverse complement strand
GTCTCCTGACCGCGCCACTCTTACGACCGAGGTCTCCATCCCGTCCATTCCGTCCAGATATTCACCCCCGAAAACGCCACCTTACTGCGCAAACTGCCCATTCAACAATTGACACATCCCGCCCTGAAACATATTTGAACCGTCTCAAATCACCACGAAACGGATCTTTTTGCCGCTTGCCCACTCTCCTCAGGCCCCTCAGTACCCTTCCCCAAACACAATCCCGGCCCCGGGATGATTAGATGCCACCCTCGGGGTTTCTCAAACAGGCGGGCTTGTGTACAATAGACGCTCGACAACCAGAGGAGCGCCCACGATGGCATGCATGAACCGACGCGACTTCATGAAACACACGGCTGGCACTCTCGCCACAAGCCTGGCCCTGGGCGGCATCGTGCGCCCTGCCCTCGGACAAACCAAGTTCAGCGCAACCGCGAAACGCCCCCTCGGCAAGACCGGCATCGAGTGCTCGACCCTCGGCATGGGCACCGGCACCCGCTCTTGGAACGGCAGCTCCGCGCAGAACCGGCAAGGACGCAAATCCTTCGTCTCGCTGCTTGAGCACGCCCACGCAAGCGGCATCAACTATTTCGACCTCGCCGACATGTACGGCGCGCATGACTACATGAAAGATGCGATGAAGAATTCCATCAAACGTGAAGATGTCATGCTCCTGACGAAGACCGTCTCCCGCGAGCCCACCATGCTCAAGGCCGACCTGGAGCGCTTCTGCCAGGAACTCGATACCGATTACATGGACATCGTGTTGCTGCATTGCATGACCGACCCCCAGTGGACCTCCAAGATGGCCGGCTGCATGGACGCCCTAAGCGAAGCCAAGGCTAAAGGCCGGATTCGCGCCTGCGGCGTGTCGTGCCATGACCTCAACGCGCTTAAGCTCGCGGCCGAAACCCCGTGGGTCGACGTCATCCTGGCCCGCATCAACCCCTTCGGCACCAAAATGGATGGCAAGCCCGAGGAGGTGGCCCCGGTGCTTCAGAAAGCCCACGACAACGGCAAGGGCATCCTGGGCATGAAGATCGCCGGAGAAGGCGAAAACAAAGACCGTATCCCCGAATCCATCAAATACGTCCTCGGCCTGGGCTGCGTCGACGTCTTCAACATCGGCGTGCTGCAGACCTCCGAAATCGACGCCAACATCGAGAGCGTTGCCGCAGCCGGCGCAGCCTAACCTCTCCAAAATCAGCACCATCCGGGACCCGGTTCATACAAGAGTCGGGTCCTTTTCTTCTGTCTACCCGGCTCCCCTTGATCCTTTTGCGCTCTCGAACCGTCTACACTATCGGCAGACAGGGAGTCTCCGGAGATGACCTACCCAGTTACCGTTGCATGGAAAGAGAAACCCGTTATGACCGCGGAGCCGCACGACGAGTCGGATATCCGCTGGCCGCGAAACAGAGTTGAATTCGAAGCGCTGGTAAACGCGAGTAAGGACAAGCTGGTCCGGCACGCATTTCGGCGGCTCGGCTTCTTTCAAGAAGCGGAAGAAGTGGTCCAGGAAGTCTTCACGCGGATGTACGCAAACCTGGATCGCCCGCGCGCCGTCACGCACGTCTCGGCCTACCTGTTTCGCGCTACCACAAACGCTTGCACGGACGCCCTGCGCCGCCGCCGTTTCGACAGCAGACCGTTGGAGCTTGCCGTCGCCAGTGAGATTGCCGACGGCTCTGCAACGGCATCCCAACGTCTGGCCGCATTGGAAGCCTGGCGCGAAACCGAAAAGCTCATCGCCCGGCTTCCACGGAGGCACGCGGATGTGGTCCGGCTGCGAATCTTCGATGAATTGCGGTTTGTGGAGATCGCGGAAGTGCTGGGGATCTCTTTGGGAACGGTCAAGTCACGGTTTCGGCATGGTCTCGAAAAACTGCGCCGGTTGTTGCCGGCAGAAACGGAGCGCACCCATGAATTGCCGTGAAGCGCAAGAGCGAATGACGGACCTGCTCGATGCATCCGCTCATGCCACTGACCCTTCGCTGCACGATCACCTGGAAGCCTGCCCCGTGTGCGAAAAGATGTATTCGGAATTGAAGAAGACTTTGGAAGCGTTTCCGGCGCCGCGCGTCGCCGCTTCTACAGGCTTCACGGAGGCAGTAATGAACGCTATTCAAGATACGAAGCCCATTCGACAGCGCAACCCCTTCAGGGTCTGGCGCGCGGGGTTGGCCGCGGCAGCGGCATTGGTGGTGTGCGCAGGCGCGTCGTTCGGACTCTGGTACGTAAAGACCAGTGGAACCAAACCCGTCACAGCATTCCGCTTCCTCGGAGAAGCGGTGCACGCCATGGCCCGCGTGCAGGCGATGCACATCAAAGCGGAGATGCGAACTCTGCCCAATGACAACTTCGAGATGATCGCGCTCGATCAAGACATGGTGCCCGTGGAACTGTGGGCCGATTTCTCGGAACCGCTGCGCTGGCGCGTCGAGAAACCAGGACGCATCGCCGTCTTGGACGGCGAGAAGTCTACTCTGTTCATTCGCCCCAATATGGTGGCACGTGCCGGCGATTCTCCCGGATTTGTCGGTTGGATGACGTCTCTCATAAACGTCGAAGACCTCTTGAGCAACGAAGTGTCGCTCGCAAACGAACAAGGCTCGGAGATTTCCCTGACGTACGAAACTTCCGCCGAAGGCGAAACCGAGGATGTCCTCCGCGTCGAAGCCAAAGCCCAAGGTACCTATGTGAACGATTGGCTGAAGGACTCCAGCATTGCAGACTCGGACAACCTCCGCGTATACCGTTTCGAACCGGAAACGAAACTGCTCAAGGGTCTGGAAATCTACGTGCATACCCCGCAGGGTGACGTGCTGGTTTTCGAAACGAAAGACGTCTCCTACGACTTGCCTCAAGACGAAACCTTGTTCGCGCTGCAACTGCCCGAAGACGCCGTTACCGTCGGCGAATTGGCTCCCGTGAGCGATAACGAAAAGTACGCGAAAATGGATCCTCGCGAGGCCGCGCAAAACTTCTTCCAGGCATGCGCCCAGAATGACTGGGATGAGATGGCGAAGTATTGGTTCGCGTCCTCGGCCGACGACCGCATCAAGCAGTACCTCGGCGGGCTGCAAGTGATTGAACTTGGCTCGGCCTTCCAATCCGGACTCTACCCCGGCTGGTTCATACCCTACGAAATCAAGCTGAAGGATGGCTCGACGAAGAAGCACAATCTCGCCATGCGCAACGATAACGATGCCCATCGATACGTCGTGGACGGAGGCATCTAGCTCAAAAATCGCCTGGTCCAGTCTCACCGGGGAGGATCTCCTCCCCGGTTTCCTTCTTTGTACCATTCCTGTTCGGAAGATATAGTGCTCCGCATACGACGGCAGAAGACGAGAATCTCCCGATGATGTCGATAGCTGATGATGCAACGTACCGCAAGCACCGGTCGTTCGGCGGCAAATCGCAGGCCATCGAACTCTGCCTCACCGCGCTCGTGTTTGCGAGCGTGGGCGCCGTCACGTGGGCGATTCGCGGCACCACCGGCTGGGATGGCGTCGACGGCACAATCGTTCCAGGCTTCACCTGGGGCTTGCTCTGGTACTACGTGTGCCAGCGTAAAGGCATCGACGCCCGCGGCATTCCGCTGTGGCTCGGACTCGGCATCGCCCTCGGCGGCGAATTGGGCTACGGCCAATACGTCTCCTGGATTCGCGGCCAATTCGCCACCCGCGACGGCGCCATCCCCATTTCGCCGTGGCTCGGCTATGCGTGGTTCATGGTATGCGGCATCGGCTGGGGAGCGCCCGGCGGCATCGTTCTCGGCTGGGCGCTACACTCGAAGGTCACACGAAAGTACTGGGCCTTCCGCTCACTGCTCTTCATTGCCCTGCTGTTCTTGCTATTCAATTCCGCTTTCATCGATTGGCTAGGCGCTCGTTTCGTCCACCTGTGCCCGCGGTTGTTGTTCCCCAACGCAACCACGGTCAACTACAGCGACGCGCTGGACAATCACCTCGGGCGCACCATCTACACGAATACGCAAAACGCCTGCGTATTGGCCTGGTGGTGCCTGGCAATGTTGTGCGCCGCCCTGCACAAAGATCGCTTCACCCTGACTGCCGGGACCATCATCGGCGGCGGATTCGGACTGGCATTTCCGATCAGCGCGTTGTGGTGCCTGGGCTACGTCAATCACCCCGGCTACATCGACTGGTGGAAGATGTGGGAACTCAACGCGGGCGTCTACCTCGGCATTCTCTATGTGCTCGTCCTGTATTGGTCCATTCGACACGTAGACCCTTCGTGTAACACGCAAAGCCCAACGTCGGAGGCTTCAGACCTGGACTCAAAACGTCCCGGGCTAGGTCCCTGGAGTCAGGCCATCTTCGCCGGGCTAGGAGTCTATCTATTCACAACCTGCACCTTCAGCGAACACTTCCAATGGACAGGCATTCTGCTCGGACTCTTCTATCTGCTCTGCACCCTGCTCGCAACGCGCCGCTCGATCCGTGAACATGACACCGGCAATGCACTGCAAGAACTGCAATGCCGCGTCTCCATCATCTACAGCACATTCCTGCTGTTGTTCATTCTGCTTCACGGCGGCTCATCAAAGATCGGCGCATTCCTTAAGATCTACGACATCGGCGAAATGGACCAATACGGCTGGCCTCCCGGACGTATTCTGCTCTTCTCTATACCTGCGGCCTTCGTGACTATGCTCACTCTCGTCATCATGGCACGAGCGTTGTACTCATCAAGTTCTCGCCAACACGGTTATGCTCGTCTCCCCGAGAGAATGATCGACCTAATCGCGCTTATCTGCGTCATTGGAATATTGACTATCTGGCCATCGCAGATCGCAGGCCTCTACGCCGCGCTCACAGGACTCGCAATCGCTTCATTCACTCGACTCAACCGCCACTTCGACAAAATAGACGCAACGACAACGTTTGAATAACGAGCTCCCTCGAAAGCATTCCTTCACAAGACCCTATTGCCTCAATAAGCAGTACCCAATTGATTCCCTGCCCGTGCGTTATAGGTACACACTCCTATGTGACGAAAGTTGACAGCGGCGTGAACGCGGAAATTCTATGTCATTTAGGGTGGCAGACGACTGCCTTCATCCGTATAATCGCCCCAAGAAAATTTCGCATGTGCGGAGAGGGGACCCCCATTTCGCGGGGCAAGGCCTGGCACGGGCACCCCGGATATTCACAGGAACCTTTACCAGGAGGGGGAATTCATGTCGCAGGATCTAACCCTGGACCCACCGCGCCGTTGGTACAACGGCCTCACAGGGTATCACTATCTGGTCATCGCCGTGGCGTCCATGGGCTGGATGTTCGACACCATGGACCAATGGCTCTACGTGCAGGTGAAAACTCCCGCGGTGGCAGACCTCTTAGGAGTCGCACAATCGGATCCCTTGACTCAGAAGTGGGTGGGACTGGCCCAAACCGTGTTCATCCTGGGATGGGCCACGGGGGGCCTCTTCTTCGGTATGGTGGGCGACCGCCTGGGCCGCACGAAGACCATGGGCGTGACCATCCTCATCTACGCAGGATTCACCGGTCTCAGCGGACTCGCGCAGACCGCGGAACAATTCACCATCCTGCGATTCCTCACCGGTCTCGGCATTGGCGGTGAATTCGCGGCAGGCGCGGCCCTGGTAGCGGAATCAATCCCTGCACACGCCCGTGCAACGGCACTCGGCATCGTCCAGGCAATGTCGGCCCTGGGCAACGTGCTGGCAGGCGTGATCAATTTCACGATCGGAGCGAATCCCGAATTGGGATGGCGCTGGGTCTTTGCCGTGGGCGTCATACCCGCGTTTCTCCTGTTCATCATCTTTATGTTCCTTCGCGAACCGCAAGTCTGGATTGATAACCGCAATCGCATTCGACAGGGATTGGAAAAACGATCTCAGGTTCCATTGCTCGACCTATTCAGCGATCGCGTGCTCTTGCGCAACACACTGGTAGGCGCCGGACTGGCCACCGTCGGCGTAATCGGCTTCTGGGGTATCAGCACCTGGTCCTCGGAATTAATGCGCAACGTCGTGCTGAATCCCACGGGCGATCCCGCGTTAAAGCAAATCGCCGAAAAACAAATGTCCTTCGTCATCATGGCACAGAACCTCGGCGGCTTCTTCGGAGTGCTTGCCTTCTCGTGGATGGCCCAGCGCACCGGACGGCGCCTGTCCTTCACGCTGTCATTGCTGGCAAGCGCAATTGTGGTGCCCGCCGCGTTCATGATTACCAACTCATTCACGATGGGGCTTGTGATGTTCGCCCTGATGGGCTTTGTGCTGTTGAGCATGTTCGGCGGTTACGCAATCTACTTCCCCGAACTCTTCCCGACCCGTCTCCGCTCGACGGGTACCGGATTCTGCTACAACGTCGCGCGATTCGTCGCGGCGGCGGCTCCGTTCATCTTCGGACATCTCAGCGGTGCTGTCGGCATCCGCTACGCGGCCCTGCTCGTGTCCTCCGTGTTCCT
>JAIBAQ010000265.1 GCA_019695095.1 Candidatus Hydrogenedentota bacterium | reverse complement strand
AACACATTCAATGTCAGATAAAGAGTCAGTCTCCGGGCTTACGTTACGGCGCGGGTGCTGCGCCGGGCGCTTGCCCTCCTGATGTCCCCGGAACACCCGGCACGCCTGGTATCTGAGGAAGTTGTGGTAGTCCCGGAGTAGGGATATCCACGCCGGGTACGTTCGGCATCAGGTCTTTCGGAAGAAACGACTCTGGAGACATTGCCTTGTTCGGGTTCATCTCGTCCGTTTCCGGCGCTTTCTTCGCCAGCAGCTCCGATAACTCCGGCTGTTCCGGATTGAGCTGCAGCGACCTCGCGAACATACGCCGCCCCATTTCAGGCTGGCTGTACTCGTTCATATAGAGCATGTCCATCTCACGATGGATCTTGTAGTCTTCGTAGGGGAACGTGGCCATGAGCTTGAGTTGCGCTATGGCATCCTCGATTTGGCTATCGGCCTTGAGGAAATCGAAGGCCAGCCAATTTACCTCGGGGTCGAGCGGGTCCTTCTTGAGGATGCGCTCGAAAAAGTCAAGGGCCTGCTACTGTCTTCCCGTGGGTAGGGACGCTTCGCCGAAACGTCCGCGGCTACTCGTAGGCTTCGGCGGCGTGGCAAATTCCGGATAAACAAAAACGAGGGAGACGTCTCCCGTGACCGTCTCCCTCGCGAAAGGACTTCTACTGGCAGATCTCGAAGACGCCTGCCGCGCCCATGCCGCCGCCGATGCACATGGTTACAACGCCGTACTTGCCGCCGCGCTTGCGCAATTCGTCGATGATCTGCACGGACAGCTTCCCGCCGGTGCATCCCAGCGGATGGCCGAGGGCAATTGCGCCGCCGTTGACGTTCACCTTGTTCTTGTCGAGCTTGAGTTCGCGTGTCACCAACATCGCGACGGCCGCGAAGGCTTCGTTGATCTCAAACAGGTCGACATCGGAAACCTTAATCCCCGCCATCTGGCACGCTTTGGGGATGGCCACCAATTGAGCCGGGCCGAGGTACTTTGGCGTGTCCGCCGCGACATTGTAGGCAAGGAAGCGCGCCAGCGGTTTTGCGCCGGTTTCCTTCATGGCCTTCTCGCTCATGAGAACGAGAGCAGCCGCGCCGTCGCTCATTTGGCTTGAGTTGCCTGCCGTGTGGAAACCGATCTTGTCGTTTACCGCAAAGGCCGGTTTCAACGAGAGCAAACCTTCCAATGTCGTATCGCGGCGCGGGCCTTCATCCGTGTCGAATACGACCGGACCGCTTGCGCCATTGGGCACCTGCAGAGGAACAATTTGATCCTTGAACTTGCCCTGGTCGATGGCCGCGACGGCCTTCTGATTGCTCTCCACTGCCCACTCATCGAGCTCTTGCCGCGTGAATCCGAAGTCGCGCGCGACGTTGTCGCCCGCGTTGCCCATTCCGATGAAGATCTCGGGATGATTCTTCGACAAGTACGGGTTCGGCGAGACACGCGCGCCGGGCATCGACACCATCGACATCGATTCCGCGCCGCCTGCAACAGCGATGTCGAGCAACCCCGCCGTGATCTTTGCGCCCGCAATCGCCATGGCCTCCATGCCCGACGAACAGAAGCGGTTGATGGTCATGGCGCTTGCCGTGTCCGGCATGCCCGCGCGGAGCGCCGCGATGCGCGCCATGTTCATGCCCTGCGATTGCTCCGGAATGGCGCAACCGAGCACAACATCCTGAACTCGATCCGGTGTAATCCCCGCGCGTTCGATAGCCGCCTTGATCGCTTCTGCGGCCATGTCGTCGGGACGGTAATTCACGAGAGCGCCACGCTTCGCCTTGCCGATCGCCGTCCGCGCTCCCGATACAACGTACACGTTCTGCATCATGGAATCTTTCCTCCATCGCCTGACTGTTCAGGTCGCTGAGAGTCTCTGCGCTTGACGCGCGCCCTAAGTTAGTTCCGCAACGGCTTTCCGGTGGTTAACATGTGCTGGATACGCTGTTGAGTCTTCTCTGTCCCGACCAAGCTCAGGAACGCTTCGCGCTCCAGATCGAGGACGTCTTGCTCCGACATCTTTGTGCCCGGCAGCCGATCGCCGCCGGTCAGGATGTTCGCCAGTTTTTCGCCTATCAACACGTCGTGCTCCGACGCATATCCACCCAATTGGAATCCGTAGAGCGCGACCCGGATCGCCGCGCGCGCCGATTCGCCCAGAGCCACCAACGTCGCCGGTTTCGGGGCGCGGTATCCCGCCTTCACGAAGCTGAGCACCATGTCCTTGGCGCGCTTGATCTGCTGATCCTGGCTGGGCACGATGGGGCACCATTCGCTCAGGTAGCCCAGCTCGATGACCTCGGCTCCGCTCGTACCGACCTTGGCCGTCGCAATGCTTTCGAAGGCGCGCCGGAAGTACGGGAACGGATCGCCATCCGGCACGGACTCGGGCACGTACGCGAGCGCGCGGCGCAGCATTTCCTTGCAGCCGCCACCGCCCGGTATCAGGCCTACGCCGACCTCGACCAACCCGCCGTATGTCTCGCCGGCGATTACAGAGACCGCCGTGTGCTGGCAGACTTCGATGCCGCCGCCCAACGTGTAGTGATGCGGCGCCGATACGATGGGCCTATCGCAGAACCGCATGGATTGATTGACCTGTTGGAAGGCATTGACGGCCTCGTCGATAGCCTTCCAGTTTTCCTGCATGGCCTCGCCGAGAATCACGAAAATGTTCGCGCCCGCACAGAAATGTTCGGCCTGGTTGCCGATTACCATGCCTTCGAACTTGCCGTCGTTCAAAAGTGTCACGCCTTCCATGAGCATCATGCCCATGTCTGCGTCGATGGCGTTCATTTTTGTGTGGAACTCAGCGCAAAGCACCCCGTCACCGATATCGACGAGGCTGCAACTATCATTCTCTTTCACGAGCGCAGAAGCCTTCTTCTCGGAAATGTACAGAGCATTCGGATTGACCGGAACGTCCTTGTACGATTTTGTCGCCGCATCGAAGTACTGCCGTTTGCCGTTCTTCGTGGTGTAGAACGAGTCAAGACCCTTGGCCAGCAAGTCCTTGGCAATGGCGGGTACTTTCAGCCCGTCACTTTCCATTCGCTCGCAGACTGCCTTGACCCCAAGCACGTCCCAGGTCTCGAAGATGCCGATCTCCCACGCGAAACCCCATTTCACGGCATTGTCGATGTTGACGATGTCGTCGGCAATCTCCGGGATGCGGTTCGCTGCGTAGATGGCGGTATTTGCGAACACCTTCCAGGCGAACACAGCGCCCTTGTCGGTGCCCGTGTGCATGATCTTCAGCTTCTCTTCCAAGGTCGCGTTGCGAGCCGCGCCGGTACTCTCAAACCGTGGCTTGATGGGCGGGCGATACTCCAGCGTGTTCAAATCCAACCCAAGGATGATTCGCTTGCCCTTCTCGTCGCGTTCCTTGGTTGCCTGGTAGAAGCCTGAACCCGATTTCGTTCCCAACAGGCCCTTTTCCACCATCTTCTTGAGGAAATCCGGCGCAGTCATCACGTCCATGCGCTCGTCGTTCGGGCAGTTGTTTGCGACGTTGCCCAACACGTGAAGGTAGGTGTCCAGGCCCACGAGATCGAAGGTGCGGAAGGTCGCCGAGGACGCGTGCCCGACCACCGGGCCTGTGACTGCATCCACTTCCTCGACGGACAACCCATCCTTAATCATTTCGTGAAGAATAAACTGGCACCCAAAAGTGAGAATGCGGTTCGCTACGAAATTCGGTGTGTCCTTGGCGTAGACGACACCTTTGCCCAGCACATTCTCGGTGAACTCGGCCATGAACTGGACCACCTCGGGAAGAGTGTCTTTGTGGGGAATGATCTCGAGCAATTTCAGATAGCGCGGCGGGTTGAAGAAGTGCGTCCCCAGGAAGTGCTTCTTCATGTCCGCGTCCATCACTTCGGTCATGGCAGCTATCGAAATACCGCTGGTGTTGCTACTGACGATGCTGCCCTGCTTGCGATGTTTGGCGACTTCCGCGAAAATCTTCTTCTTGATCGACAGGTCTTCCTTGACGACCTCAATAATCCAATCGCAATCCGCGATTTTCGCCATGTCGTCGTCGAAATTGCCGATCTCGATCATATCGAGCACGGATTTCGAGTAGATGGGCGACGGCTTCGCCTTAAGCAAACCTTGCTTGCTGCCTTCCGCGAACCCGTTTCGTTTCTTGGGGTTAGACTTATCCTTGTCCGACAAGTTGGGGGGGACGATATCCAGCATGAGGCTGGGAATACCGCAATTGCCGAGATGCGCCGCAATGGCGCCCCCCATCACGCCCGAGCCCAGAACTGCTACGCGCCGTATCTTTCGCATGCCTTGCTGACTCCTTCCACGTAGAGGTTATGATCAGCCCCGAGTTTCTCAAGGCGTATCACTAAAACGTAAGTGCCTGCAAAATAACGCTATAAGCGCAACATCGGCGCTAGATCGCGAATTGACCTACCGATAGGTCAGCTACGCGAAATGCCACTCGCACCACGAAGATTTGCTCAACTTGCCACCTGCGGGATCACAGCTAGAACGCCAGATCCCAATCCTACACGTTCCCGGGCAGACCGTCAAGACTGGACTCTCGCCAAACAAACTGCGCACAAAGTCAAAACGCAGCCTGCCACCCCGCAAGCTCCATCCCACCCTGTCATGCAGCACGTTACTCAACTAACGATGCGCTTTGAGTTCAGGCTGCACTCGCGAGACGCGCGCGGCTTGCCACGGACCTCCGGAATCTGTCACGCTATGGGTTGAGTCATCGGCATTTGCGTCTGACCGGGCGTCACCACAGGGCACCATGAGCGCTTACTTCCATTTCGAGCGTAGATACGAAGGGCAATCTTCGGGCAACCGAATCACCTATGCGGTACAACGCCTAATCATGCTCAATGTGGCGGTGTTTGCCGTGCAGTTGCTGCTGGAGATTCCGCTGGGAGGATACTCAGCCGGCACCCCGGGCGGAATCGTAACGGATCTCCTTGCATTCAGCCCGACCATGCTGATGAAGGGATGCATCTGGCAGCCCTTCACGTACATGTTCCTGCACAGCAATCTCATGCACCTCTTCCTCAATATGGTGGGCTTGTATTTCTTTGGTCCGGATGTTGAGCGCATTTTAAGCACGCGCCAGTTCTTCCGTTTCTACATCATCTGCGGCGTGGCTGGTGCGCTCGCGGAATTCGCGCTCTGGTTGATACGTACTGGATCGGTGTCTCCTACTGTGGTCGGAGCCAGTGGCGCTACGACAGCGGTGCTTGTCGCATTCGCCGTAGCCTATCCCGACCGTGAGGTGTTTCTTATCCCGTTTCCATTTCCGGTAAATGCCCGCGCTCTGGTGATCATCTTTATCGTAATGAATCTGATGTCGGCCATGCAGAATTCCTCACAGGCATGGATGACGCATTTTGGCGGGCTTGCCGCAGGTTACGCCTACATGAAGCTTGTGCCCGTCTTGCGTACGCGGTTGCAGTCGTGGCAAGGTAAGACCAAGAAGTCAAAAGACGAATTCGGATCCCTGGGGGACGCCGTAGACAACATATTCAAGTTCGAGGACGAAAAGCGCCGCCGACGCTGACGTCCTACTATTCAGGTATTGCTTAATGCCCAGTCTTCAAGAGTTGCTTTTCCTCTCGATCATCATATTGGTCCTCAGCATGACCGGTGTGTGGCCAACGATTATCCGGGGGATTCGACAACTGCGGGGCGACGCGGTCGAAGAGCCGGTCTCCCCCGCACCTCCAAAAGACCTGGATTTGTGCTACCGAATGCTGGGAATTTCGCCTACCGCATCGTGGGACGAAATCGAACGCGCGTACCGTCGAAAGGCCAAAGTCCATCATCCGGATCATGGCGGCGACGAAGATACGATGAGGGCGCTTAACGAAGCCTTTGCGTTGCTGAAGCGCGCTCGGTCCGCCCGCCGGTAGCGGTCTACATAACGTGCAGAATAGTCGGAGTCTTTAGCTATGCCCTCAAAGCGAAAAACGTTGCGTTGGATTGAACTAATCGCCGTGCTGGCCGTGATTGTCGTTGCGACCCTGCTTCTTTTCCCCTATATCAAATACAATCTCCTGCCGACTCTCCCAACAACGTGCGTCGACAACCTTAAACAGTGGGCAACCATCTTCAGCATGTACCGTGAGGAAAACATGTATGCAATGCCCCCGATTCAAGGTTTTCAACCCTTCGGCCCCGCGGAGAATGCAAAGGGCTGCCTGAATGTCCACGACGAATACTCCTTTAGTCCCGAGTGGGGCGCGATCTACCCTGACTATGCAGCAACCCCTCTTGTCCTTGTGTGCCCCGAAGGACCTTATCTGTCTCCACCCGAAAAGAAAGGCCCAATTGTCACAAGACCATGGCGGCCCAACGAGCAAGTGTTTGGCGTTCTTGAAAGCGAAAGCTTTTGGTCATGCGAAGATGAAGGAGCAATCACAAACGCCGACGCAAGCTACACGTATCTGGGATGGCGCATCGAGCCAAACAATCCTTACGACATCCTCATCACCCCGGAACTCGCGGCGAAGCTGAACCTGCCGGCTAGCGGACCTGC
>JAIBAQ010000264.1 GCA_019695095.1 Candidatus Hydrogenedentota bacterium | reverse complement strand
AACCTTGCCGCCAACGAGACGCAGTCCACCCGCAATGCCTGGGTGAAAGTGACCGCTCCCGGCGCGCAGGGCAGCGGGGCGGAAGTGGTGATGCAACAGGCGGGCGATACCACGCCGCCGGTGGTGACGCTGCTTGGAGGCACGACGGTCACGCTCAACGTGGGGCAGACCTACCTTGAGCCCGGCGCGACGGCGACAGACGCCGTCAGCGGCGACCGCACCGCAAACATCGCCGTGTCCGGCACCGTGAATACCGGAATGCCCGGGACCTACTACCTCACCTACCAGGCCGCGGACGTGGCGGGTAACCTAGGAAACGCGACACGCACCGTGGTAATCGTCGGCGAGACCCCCGAAGGCGTGCCGGTGGGAAGCTGGGCCACGCCGATACTCATGATGGCTGCGGCGCTGATGCTATTAATCGCATACCGACGACGCCGCGCCGCCTAGCTTGGCAGTAGATAGCGAATGTCCAGACTTACAAGGCGCCCGGCAATGAAGCCGGGCGCTTATGCAGGCCTCCGGTGACTCCGCGCAACAACCCTGTCGCGATTCCCATCACGCTAAACTCCGCACCATATCCCAAATGCCGGGCTGTCCATAATCTGGATAGCTGAAGATGAGAATCCTCAGCACATGCTTCCACTGCTCCGATTCATTGAAGTAGGTAACATTAGGTCTAACCTTCGTTTATGCGTCGCAGTACAACCTGTGCAACTCCGACTAACGCATGGCACGAGGTATGCACCTTTGACTGCCAGTGACCCAATGGAAAATTGAGACAACCCGGTTCTTTGATTCCGTATGGATCGCAATGCAGAAGACGTGTCGATTGTGAATGGCTTTTCAAGGAGCGGCAGCTTCGTGAACCGCTATCCGCACACAACGCCCTTTACGTACGAGGTCAGTGAGTGCAGTATGCCAATGCAGTTTCAATCCTTTTTGGTCGCGGGGGCGATTGGATCTGAATAGCGAAGACCTCACGGTCCGGGCAAGGCTGGAGATATTTCCAGTGTTTTTCTGGTTTTTTCTGATTGGCAAATCCGCACATCTCTGATATAGTCGCGATATCCGCTGTAATGCCCCTACAGCGAAGAACTGGGTTGGAGTTCTTCCTATGTGTCATCGCCAGGTGATACAGGTGGAGGCAAGCGCATATCATGCGAGGGGAGCGGCGTATGCAGGGTGTAGGGTACCGCGTAGGGGAATCGACTTTACGCGATGTGATGCGGACTATCGAAGCGAAAAGTCCCGCCGGAAGTCGGAAGCGAGTTGGGGAACGCTCTCGAGTAGTTGATCGGACGACTCGACGGCACATACGTTGTGTTCACTGGTGGCCAGTTTCTCCTGCTTTGCTTTTAGTGTTGTTCCTTCTCGTTTCACTGCCCGCATTCGCCCAACGGACTCTCACGCTTACCGCGCCCGCGGGCGGAGAGAATTGGTACACGGGTTTCAAGGATATCGAGTGGTCCACAAGCGGCGCGGGGTGGAATGCAGGCGACACGCTTACCATCGAATACTCGACAAACAGCGGTACAGACTGGGCTACCTTGCCTGGCACGCCGTTGGCTAGCGCCGGAACCTACTCCTGGGACATCACCGGATACGCGGCCAGCACAGAATACATGGTGCGCGTTACCTGCGCGCAAGACGGCACGGCAACCGACACCAGCGGCCTCTTTCGCGGGGGACCGCGCGTCAGCTATTACGTCAATGACGGTGATCAGACAGACGACGTGTATTGCACGGACGTGGGTAATGATGCGAACGACGGATTAACGCCAGCAACCCCGAAGGCCAAGGTTCAAGCGATTCTCGGAGCCTATGACTTGGATCCGGGAGACACCGTCTTCGTAGATACTGGCAATTACACTACGAGGGTACAATTTGGGTGGGGCGATGGGGGGGACGCACTGAATCCAGTAGTGTTGCTCGGGGCGAATACGGAAATTGGTTCAACTTTTGAGCCAGCACCGGAGACTGGATATGCGGCCGTGAAAGTTGAAGTCGATTATGTTCGGCTACAATGGCTTCGAATATCGGGAGCGGACAAGGGTATCACGATAGCGAGCAACACATCTGAGCCAATATCAGGCTCAGAGATCCATGCGTGCGAACTCTACCAGAACGTGGATGGCGTCCAGAGTTTTGACCCCACTCTCAAAATGACGAACTGCATTGTGCGGGCCAATGCCGGGACTGGCGCAGGCTTTGGATATCTAAATGGCATAGTCGAGCCCTTCATGGGTGCGATAGTGAACAATACATTTGTTGGTAATGGGACATTTCAAGTCGTATTGAATTCTGCTGAGGGAAGCATATTCAAGAACAATATTGTGTGGGCGGATGGAATCGGGCAAACCGCCCTTGCACTCTCCAGTGTGCCGCTCGGGACGATGGACTACAACGACTTCTACGCAACCAATGGTGCGAGTTTGTTTCGGCCCTATTTGCACAATAATCCCAACACGTATGAATACTTTCTTTACAGCCATACCTCGCCGATAGAGTCACTTGCCGAATGGCGGGCTTACTCTGGACAAGACGCGCATAGCCTATCGGAAGATCCTCTATTCCTCGACGCTACGATTGGAGATCTTCATTTGTTTAGTACAGGAGGGAGTTGGCATGGGGGCAGCTTCACTTCAGATGGGCTTACGAGTCCTTGCATCGATGGCGGAGACCCATCTGATAGTGTTGTGGCTGAGACCTCCCCCGATGGCGCACGCATCAATATGGGAGCTTATGGAGGAACGGACCATGCATCGAAGTCGCCGGGCGGTAGACTGCTTACGCTTGTTGCTCCTGCGCAAGGAGAGAAGTGGGGGCTTGGGGTAGCAAATATTCGGTGGAATTCCACAGGTTCCTATTGGTCTTCCGAGGACACACTCTTGATTGAATACTCCTCGAACGCAGGCGGTAACTGGACGGAGCTGGTGGAAGGTGTCTCTGTAGCAGCGGGATATTTCGCATGGGACGTAAGCGGCCTCCAAGCTGGCGACGCGTATCAAGTCCGCCTTACGTGTGTTCAAGATGGCGCGGTAGATGTTGTGAGCGGACCTTTCCGAATTCTCCACCCCGTTACCTATTACGTTAATGACGGTTATCTCACTGATGACATATATACAACGACATTCGGCAATGACGTCAACGACGGACTGTCGCCAGCAACTCCGAAAAGAAACCTTCAGGAGATATTGGATACGTATGATTTGGAGCCGGGCGATACTCTCAAGGTGGATACCGGCACTTACGATCTTGCTGCCCCCATGCTCGTCGAGTTTTCTGATTCAGGGAACGCCGCTGCTCATGTAAAGATAATAGGCTCCACCAAACCCCAGGGCTCAACCTTGATCGGGAATCCGGCTTTCACGTTCGAAGGGGTAAACACATTCAGTGCACCATTCGTCTCTCTGGAATACATTCGAGTCACGCGGACTGCCGCCATACTTGTGGGAGACTACAGCAGAGTATTTGCCTGCGAGTTCTCCAAGAACTCCGGCGGATTTGATGCGGGCGCCATTTTGACCGGAATGTGGGCGGGCATCAATAGCGACGTGCTGGCATGCGACATTCGCGAGAATGAGAGCGGCATAACCGCATTCCCCGGAGTCACGGTAGCCAACTGCGTGATTAGAGAGAACAGTGGAATAGGCCTAAATGTAGGAACTAATGTTACCGCGATAAACAATGTAATTATTGCCAACACGCCAGGTGCATTCGCCCTTCAAATCGGTGAAGTGGGTCATGTCATCGAGAATAACATCCTCTGGGTGTCTGCTGAAAGCTGTGTCGCTCCTGCAATTCCCGTCCATGGGCAAAATTCTGTCATGGACTACAATAATATATATCTAACATCTGGGGGGCGCATGACACAAAATGGCGACACGCTCCTCGATTGGTTGGCATCATCCGGAGGGGATTTGCACAGTATCACCGATAATCCCGATTTTGTGAATCCCTTTGGAGATTATCATCTTCGGCGCAGTTCGCCCTGCATAGATGCGGGGACGAATCTGCCCAATATGACTGAGGACTTTGAAGGCGATTGGCGGCCATATAACTTGGTCACGGATATCGGGATAGATGAATACGCGATACCCTCCGTCCCCGTTGTTGAAGTGACACCCGTATCTCCCACGACGGAGGACAATCTCATTTGCGCTGTGACTACGCCGTCCATTGTGAGCCCGGATATTACTGTCCAATATCAATACACTTGGACAAACGGATTGGACACCGTAGTTCACGGCCCCATTACAAACGACTCGGATACGCTGAGCGCCGCGTTTACTGCCAAGAATCAGACGTGGACGTGTTCGGTCCGAGGATACAACGGCTTCACGTATTCCGATCCTGCTATCGACTCCGTGACGATAGACAACACTCTGCCCGGCACGCTATCGCTGACCATACCCGCCATCGAGAGTAATAGCATCAACCTGCGTTGCTACATGGACAAGAGTCCTGACCCGGACAACGATGTTGTCTATACGGTCGAGTGGTTTGTGCAGCATAAGGGCGAGGGGAGCGCCTCGTTGTGGGCGGGCAATGTGCTCACGACAAGCATCCTGACGCAGATTGACGCGACAGACACGCAGCCGGGGGATCTGTGGCATTGCGTGGTGACGTATGGCGATGGGGAGGGACCCGACGAAGAGGAAACCTCCGGCGTATGCCAAATCGTCTCCGGCGGCGTGAACGCAAGCTTCATTTCTCTTGCGATCGCGGGAGTCTCAACGATTACCTTGGGACAGACGATTACCGTTGAAGGGCAAATCCTTCCGACGCCATTCGAGCCGGACAAGCGGGCTCGTTTCTTCAGCACACCGCCGGGAGGCGTCGAAATCGAGTTTCCGGAGGACGTGGCATACAACCCAACGACGGGACGCTTTAACCGCACGTTCACGCCCACGGAAGCCTCCGAGGGGCGTTCCGCATGGACTACCTACTCCCATTGGAACGGTGATTCGGTGTACTCCGAAGCGGACAGCGATCCCGTGACGTTCACTGTCCTCAAGGCACTACCCTCGGTGTCGTTGTTGTTGAGCGCGTCGTCCGCGCCGATGAACTTTGACCAGCTTACTGCGACGGCGACGTTGGCGGCGACAATTCCGGATGCCTTGAAGCCGCTCCTTGCGAACCGCACGATCCGTCTCTTCCTCAAGAAGCCGGATGCGTCGTCGTTAGGGCCGGTGGTGGGAACGACGGACGCCAACGGGGTCGCAACGTTCACGCCGCAGATGTTCGCGGATGCGGGGATTGCGTTCAGCGATGCGGGGACGTGGCAGTTCATCGCGGAGTTCCCCGGAGACGACAACTTCCTGACGGCGACATCGGCCCCGTTTGACCAACCGGAGTCGGTGCGGCTGACGATCAAGGATCGCGCGGGGTACGCCGTCCTCGTGCTGGGCAAACTCGACGCGGACGCGGAAGGTCACGCGGAGCATGCGCGTACCGCGGACTTCACGTATCGCGCGTTCCGCGAACGTGGATTCGCGACGGAAGACATCTATTACTTGCGCGAGGGCGACGCACAACCGGCCCCGGATATCTTCGTGTCGGATACGACGCCGACCAAGGCGGAGGTGCAAACGGCCATCCAGACGTGGGCGCGCGCGAAGATGAACGCCGCCCCGGCGCCGTTGTACGTGGTGTTTATCGACCATGGCGCGACGGATGCCTTCTACGTGTACTCGGGCGCGTTCGACGCGACGCGGGTCATTTCTCCAACCGACCTCGATGGCTATTTCGATTCCCTCGAAGGCCAACTCAACGGTCAGGCCCTGAGCCAGCCGCGCGTGTTCGTGTACGGCGCGTGCCACAGCGGCTCGTTCATCCCGGCGGTGTCGGCGGAGAACCGCGTGGTCATCACGAGCGCGGGCGCGGACGAGGTGTCGCACCGTGGCACGACGGACCCGGATACGGGCGTGCGCGACGGCGAGGTGTTCGTGACGGAACTGTTCCGGAACGCGCGCAGCGGGAAGACGCTGAAGGAATCGTTCGAACTGGCGTCGGAGAGGACCGAGGAATACACGGCGACGCGCAGCAACGACGGGACAGCGGAACTGCCGCAACGGGCCTTGCTGGACGACAACGGCGACGGGGCGGGCTCGTCGCGCACGGCGCTGGCGTTTGAGGACGGCTATGACGGGAGCGCGGCGCACACGCTGGTGTTGGGCTACGGCGTGAACGCGGGCGACCCGGTGAGCTGGATTGAGGCGTCGCAGACCCGGACGCTGGAGACGGGCGAGGCGATGGGTCCGTTGGAAGCGCGGGCGATTCCTGCGCCGACGACGGGAGACACGGCGTGGATCGAAGTAAAGACTCCTGCGTATGTGGGCGGCGAACTCGCGGCGCTGGAGCTGCCGGACTTCCAGCAAACGATCCCGATGCAGCGCTTCGACGCCGAGGCAGGCATCTCCGAGCCAGGCACGGGCACGTATCGGTGGTCGGACTTCGGGACCACCTTCGACGCGCCCGGCACATACAAAGTCTTCTACTACATCAAGGATGCGGCGACCGGCGATGTGAGCACGCACATCCTGACGACAGTGTTCCGAGCCG
>JAIBAQ010000263.1 GCA_019695095.1 Candidatus Hydrogenedentota bacterium | reverse complement strand
GGTAGCCGGGCGCTCGGTCTAAGGCAAATGTGGCGCCGCGCCCGGTGATTGCGGCGTTCGGGGATGTCTGGTTTGAGCCCGATCCCTCGTCCGCTGGAAGCGGACTCCTAAGAAACGGATCGTGTAAGTTGCTTTTGCCCTTACAGGGCTCACATTGGTTGGGGACTGTAACCTGGGGTTTCGATTCGCGTCGTTGCCGCGAATCTCACCCCAGGCTGGAGTCTGTCGTGCCTACGGCACTCCGGAGAGAAGACTCCGCTTAGCTCTTGTTTCTGCCACTGAAACCAGCGCACGAGCGGTCACTCGCTCGGGATGACAGCGAGGATGAGCGGTTACGGGGAGGTGTGCGGTAGAGATGGGGCGATGCGGCACAGGGCATGAAGAGCGCAGGCAAGATGCCTGGGACAAATGTGAAACCGGAGGCGGCGGCAACATGAGGACCAAATCGCCCGGCACGGAGACCGGTCTACATCTCAATTGCCCGGCAGGGACGGCGGGCTAATTCATGTCAATCGTAATCTCCGGCATCTCGGCCGTGTCCACCTCCCACAAGCCACTCTCCGAGTACTCCGGGAAGTGCATCCACAATGGTAGGCCGCGATACTCGACTTCGCATGGCAAAACAACGCCTTCCGGCGGATACATCCGGGTGATTTTCACGTAGCTGCCCGCAAGCAGCAGGCTCATTTTGCAGTGCGCCAGCGCGCCGCGCTCCGTGCTGCGCAGCGGCGCGTTCATGCCGCATACCCTCACCAGATTCCCCGTGCGTCCATCTACATTCCATGACGGCGAGACTACCAGTGTGTTCCCGTCCAACGCATCGATCACGCTCACCAAGTTCATGTCACAGTCCTCCCATCGCGATCCCGAATCACGAGGCCCGAACTGCGGTGGACTACCGTGAATCGATTACCCCGGAGTCGACTCCACCGCTTCCCGCGAAAAGCACGGAATGCGTTGAAATCGTCCAACTATTCAAAATGGTCGCGGTTGATCCGACTCAAGGAAAGGACGCAGTGGACAATCGGACTAAGGCTTTCATTTGAAGGTAGGATTACATCCAGCGTCCCGCCTAACAGCAGCAACTCCGACGAAGGGGAACGACGGAAGGGTGTTCCCATCAAGGGCAGCCGCACAGTCCACTCGCCTTTCTCCCAAAAGACAACCTAATACATCTGGAGCAAGTAGCGTGCCTTGTAGAAGCAGGAGCCAACCTTAACGGATAACTGACTAAATCCCAAGGACTTAAAGCAACCTATCGGCGTCAAGGCTCGGCGAGAGAACCGCTGTCTATGGGGAATTGTCCCGGCTTCGGGACGTGCCGATTCTCAAATATGAGAACTGACGGCAGACTTGAGTCCTCAGAGCACAGCCAGAACCTGGTACGTGGAGACGAATGTGTTCTTTCGGAACTCTATAGTCTAAAGCAGCACGGGCCTGAAGAAGTTCTCACACCTTCCGGCCCGTTTCCCTACCGCCTTCTTATTAAATGAAGAAGTGCTGCCTATGTCACCCAAGTATCTTCAAACGCAAACCTTGTGTTGCTGTTAGTGCTAACGCGGGGTATTCATCTCAATCGGAATATCGGGCAACTCACATGGCATGGCGCGCTTTGCCCGAAGTCCTTGAGTGTACTCCGGAAAATGCATCCACATCGGTACTCCTCGAAACAGGATTTCGCAAGGAAGCACTGAACCTTCTGGAGGGTAAGTCCTCGTAATTGCCACCGTGCTGCCCGCCAACATCAGGCAAACCTTGCTCCGCGCCAATTGACCATCTCGAGTCGTAATGCTCGGCGTCTCCATTCCATATATCCGAACCAGATTCCCGGTGGAATTCCCAGACCTCCAATGGGGCGCCACGATGAGCGTATTGCCATCCAGCGCGTCAACGACATCTACAAAAGTCATGACGCCTCCCTTCGCAGGTACTAGCAACGCTACCTACCAACCGCGCGGCTCGTATCCGACTAAAGGAACCCCCGATTTGGTCCGTATCACCACTCGAATAAGGCAGGCAACGGCAAGTCCCCTCGAGAAAATCCGGTTTGCAATTAAAGGACACCCCACTGGCCCGGGGCGGAATCTCGTCTAGTGCCGCTGAGAGAAGATTCCCCGTAAACGTGGTGTGCCGCCACGCCCTGAGAGCATACGGTGAGCCAGTGGGATGACAGAAGCGAATCGAAGGTGTCAGCAAATGTCGCGGCACGGCACATGTGAATACCCCTTAAATTCGTTAGGTTCGCATCCCCTTATTGCAAGGCTCATGCCGTGTCGCAATAGTGGCTGAGCTATTTACCGCAAGTCATTTACGAACAAGGGGATACAGAAATTGAACTATCGAACAATACCCCATTTGAGGCATCTTGTATGCATATTATTCTCGTATCTGAGACAGGACTATTCCCGAATGTGGGATAGCGGTACTAGGCGACGCCATCGATTGTTGAAATACCCAAGAACATGGCTGTGTCCTGTCACGCTTGGACGCCGTAGCCCGCCATCTTCCGGTATAGTGTGCTTCTGCCCACCCCGAGTATCTTTGCGGCTCGCCCCACATCCCCCTTACACGCTCGCAGAACGTCCTCTAAATGACGCTTCTCTGCTTCAGCGAATGTCACCAGAGCCACTCCGGATTGGTCCGCTACAGGGAGTTGCACAGACAGCCCCAAATCCCCTGGTTCCACTCGGGCGGATTGGGCCACGGTAACCGCCCGCAGTATGCAGTATCGGAGTTCCCGCACATTGCCCGGCCACGAGTGGGCGCATAGAGCTTCTATCGCCTCGGGCGAAAGGCCACGAACCGGTCGTTCCGCTACCCGTCTGCTCTCCTCGAAGAAAAACTCGGCCAAAATGGGTATGTCCTGCTTCCGCTCCCGCAGCGGCGGGACAGAGATCTCAAACCCTGCAAGGCGATGGTATAGGTCCTGGCGAAACTTGCCTTCAGCGACGACGGTCTGCAGCGGCCGGTTTGACGCCGCCACGATCCGCACGTCCACATGGGTTTCTTTCTTGGCCCCAAGCGCACGAAACGTTCCGTCCTCCGCACAACGTAGTATGCGCGCCTGGTTCTCCGGACTCAGGTCCGCTACCTCATCCAGAAAAATGGTTCCCCCATGAGCCTGGGCCATAAGTCCGTCATGCCGTTCTGTCGCCCCCGTAAAGGCACCTTTTTCGTAGCCAAACACTTCACTTTCGAACAGTTCCCGAGGAATCGCCGCGCAGTTTACGGCTATCCACGGTGCTGACGCGCGTCGAGACGCGGCGTGCAATCGCCGGGCACAAAGCTCCTTGCCAGTCCCTGTCTCACCGGATATGAGAACGCTCAAGTCCGAACGCGCTGCAACCTCTATTTGACGTCGGACTTCTTCAATTCCAGGGCTAGTGCCAATAATCGCCCTTGCTTCCCCGGTTCGCGCGCGCAGACACTCGTTGTCGCGCCGCAACGCTTCGTACAGTTCCACCGCGCTAATCGCCGGCCCCAACTGCCGTGTCAGCAGCACCAAGAACTCCAAATCCCGTTCGTCATAGGCTCCACGTGGCGTCTCCGTCTGCAGAACTACTATCCCGCGCGAACGCCCCCCCGCAAACACGGGCGCCACCATGGTGAAGACTAAAACCTTCTTCTCCCCTTCTCGTCTTGTTCCGGGTATCAAAAGGGCGCGATTTTCCGAAATGGATTGTTGCATCGCCGATGTGGGTGCATTGCGCCAATCTCCCGCCCGAAGATGGTCGCACGGGTATGCCACTATCGTCCCCCCGTCTATCACACGACCTATCCATAAACGCTCGGGGTTCAGGCGGCCTTCCAGCTGGCGGCACAACGCATCCAGCAACTCGTTCGCAGTCATCGCGGACGCAAACTCATGCGCCGCCTTGTACAAGAGCATCAAGTCCTCGATAGTCTTTGGACGTGTCTGGCGCGGCGGGCTTACACGCTCCACGTCCAATGAAACGGGCTTTGCATCGTCCCACGACCACGTGTCCTGCACATGTTCGTACTCGCCATTGGCACCACTCTCCACGGATCGCGCACACGCTCCTACGAGATACAGAACTCCACCAACCGAGATCTCATCTCCTATCCGCAGACTTTGCCTCTCTACAGGAAGTCCATTGACCAGGGTAGGATTCCTGCTCCCCAGGTCCTCGATCCAGAGCCCAGTATCCTTCGACTGAACGCGGCAATGGCGGCGCGACACAAGGGGGTCGGACAGCACAATGTCGCAACCCGGCTCGCGCCCGATGGTCAACCCACCGTGCTCGACCAAGTGCGCTGTGCCTTTGCTACTCCCGACCGCACATATCAATTGAAACATGCCAAATACTCCTCAAACACCAAACTCCTGGCGTCATCGGTGCAGCTCTCTCCCCACGAGAGACCCACCGCTCCGCCTTGAATGGCTCCGCTATGAATAGAATATCACCTCCCCCCCCCAAGCTACCATTTGCTACCAAGGCCGTTTTCAGCCTCGGTATCCGTTCCTGATATCCCGCTGAATTCACCGAATCTTCACGTTGTGGACTGCGGAAATTCTTGAAAACTCGAAGAAGATGCTTGAGGTTCGGGTTATTTGGCTTTCCCGCCCCTTCTTACATGTTCTGAGTTGGCGCCTATTATCTCCTGGAATTACCAACCGCCGCGCTTGATTCCATCGCTAAGATTCGTGCGAGCCCGGATCAGCCTCCACACGGCCAGAATTCCAAATCCAAACATCAAAACCAAATCTGTCCAGCGGCCAACGGGTATCACCGGCGGCACTTCAATCTCGAAGTACGCTTCCACTTGAATGTTGCCCGTTACGTTTTGGTCTGCTCGACTGGCACTTGCACAACCATCACTCCACAGGGTGAATTTGTATCCGGGGTCCGGCACTGCGCAGACGGCTGCACCGCTGCTACCGTGCGCGACCGTCTGATTGACGGGCCCCGAAATTGTCCCGTTGGGTCCTGCGGCATAGACGAGCGCGTACTCATTCAAGGCAAACACCGCCGCGACACTGAGCGCTTCGGTGATATTCACATCGATTCGCGGGTTTGCCGTGCTACCATCACTCCACGAAACAAAGTGACTCCCAAGCCCGGGTACCGCGGTAACCGCCGTACCACTCCCGCCGTACGCGACGCTCTGTGCCGTGTCGCCGCTGATGCTGCCATCTCCTTCTGTGGCATAGTTAAGCGCGTACTGGTTGATGCCAATTTCAGCGGATACGCTCATGTCGCTTGTGACATTTTGCTCCGCGCGAGGATTCTCCGTGACTCCATCGCTCCACCTGACAAAGTGATAGCCGGTTTCGGCCGAAGCAGTTACCGGTACCCCGTTGTCACCGTGCGACACCTTTTGCGTCGCAAGGCCGATGAGCGTTCCATGTTCCTGTATCGAATAAGAGAGCGTGTACTGGTTAATGGCAAATTCCGCGGTCACGTCGATGGAAGCGGTAACATCGGTGTCAATACGTTCAGCCGCTAAAAGACCGTCACTCCACGTCACGAAATGGTAACCAAGCATTGCCTCTGCCAGCACGCTACTCCCACTCGAACCGTGATTCACCCACTGCTCCGCGGTTCCCTGAATGACCCCATGCTCTCCCGCCGTGTACTTCAAGCTGTACAAGTTGATGGCAAAGTTCGCGACGAGCGTCATGGCGGCAGTAACATTCGTTACGGTCAACGGATTTGCCGTCGAGTATGGCGCCCCCCCCTTGGACCATCGCACGAAATGATGGCTCGCGGGCGCTTCGGCGGACACTGGTGTTGCGTTTTGGCCATGCACGATTGTCTGCGAGGTAACCCCGATCAGAGCCGCTCCCTCAGTGTCGTCCGTCTGAAACGTGACCGTATATGCCGGCAATTGTGCATCGGCCCACCTCCAGAGGTCGTTCAGGAGCCCCGGCGTCGCAGTTCTTCCGTAGCCCGTGCCTCCAAATAGCCAAAGCGCACCCGATGTATCCGCCCACGATACTCCGTACATCCGTGAACCGGGCGTATTCGCCAGTGCCGCTGTACCTTTCGTACCGTAGGTGCCGACAGAATTGACCAACGCCTTCCCCTTCATCCAGGTCCACGTTAGCGTGCTTGTATCAAGTCTCCACAGGTCGTTTAGGTATGCCTCGTCTGTGACTCGGTCATGGCCGTATCCCCCGAATAGCCACAATTCACCCGATTCATCCAGCCAATTCGCAGCGTAGCTGCGGCCTCCCGGAGAGTTGTCCGCTGCTGGCACACCCAGTTCGCCATAGACTCCGGGTTGTCCCGATATGGATGGGCCTTTCATCCACGTCCAGGTGTTGGTGCTGGAGTCATATGCCCAAAGATCATTCAGATACCCGCGCGTTGCCGCACTGTCATAACCCAGCCCACTAAACAACCACACGGTACCCAGCGTTTCTTTCCACGCCACCGCGTAGCTGCGTCCTCCCGGCGTACTCCCAGACTCCGCCACACCCTGAGTCCCGTACTGGCCTTTCTGATTGAACTGCTTTGCCCCTTTCATCCACGTCCAATCGCCAGTCGAACAGTCATATTTCCATACGTCGTTAAGCGCGCCCATTTGGCTGTTCTCGTCGATGCCATACCCACCGAAGATCCAGAAAACGTCCG
>JAIBAQ010000262.1 GCA_019695095.1 Candidatus Hydrogenedentota bacterium | reverse complement strand
GTGCCGCCGCCGCGTCCGCCGACCGGCCGGCTTCGCTACCTTAGTGTCCATGTGTCCGCCAAGAAATACGCGGACACTATTACGCTTCAACCCGCGCCTTCAAGGCGGGGCGGTTGGACGGTTACACTGGAAGACCCGGGAGCTCCCCAAATCTCACGCGTGATTCAACTTCGCTCATTAGGACACGCGTCCGATGATGCATTGGGTGATGAGGGACCTAGTCCTTAACGCCAAACGATACGTGCGGGCGAAGACTATCAGGCGATCCGAGCTACCTCGACAGAAACGCGAGCGATATTGAACTGAGAAACGGAGCCAGCAACGGCCTTTGCGGGGGTAAACAGCGCAAGGTTGATTCCGTCACTGACTGAACTGCGATAGACAACCCCATCGTAATTGCATTTCTTGATGAACTCGCATAGGTACTGGCTCGGAAGATAGTCGATGGCAGCACTTCGCGGCAATACGGGGCGGGTTAGTTCCTCACCTAGCCGCTCGAGGAATGGAATATCAGCCCGCATCTGACCTATGGCGCCAGCGTCCGCAAGGAGAAACGGAGAAACAAGTCTGCGCGGATCACGTAGGTCGCATGCGGCAAGCTTCGCGATTTTGAAATCGGCGACGCACGCAACTTCTCCTGTATGGGGACGGACTTCTGCCGCTGCCGTCTCAGGCTTCGACCCGAGATACAGGTAAGGGATACCCGCAGGGTTCGCGCGGCCGTGCGTGGCAAGGTGCTTCGGAGGGGCCCCCATGTCGGTGATCGGAAATGGCTTGTCGCTAGTCTGAATGCGCGCTCTGTACCAAATTTCAGGCATGTCGTCGGCAGGCAGATGATCGAGTAGCTGGCTTAGCCTATCAGCATCAATCTTCTCATCGAGAAAATATCGGTTCTTGTACATGAGTTCGTCGCGCAACGACTCCCAGCGAACAAGCCCCTCACTCTTATACGCCGCAGAAGGCGAAAAGGACTGCCGGACAATCTCTCCATCGTTGAGGATTTCGCCAAGCAGTTCCTTCGCGTGCGCGTTATCCATCTTGGGGTGTGAAAAGAGGCGCCAATCCTCCTTCATCCATTCAACGAGAGACTTTCCATCTGCGTCCGACTCGTAGACGCTGATGAGCATCTCAAACACGTCGGCGAGCTGCGCGGGCCTAACGAGCGCTACGTTCTCCGAACCGCAGTAACTGCAACGGCCGCTAGATGAAGTAAGCGTGGGAAAGATGTACTTCCGCAGGCCGCGATCGTCAAAACACTCAGGGCAGCAATACTGCTCGGCCATGGGACGCGACTTAGGCTAGGAAGTCCGCAAGCGTCTCGATATGATGCTTCATCGAAAGCTTTTTTACATGGCCCAGTCCCGGAAAATGGTGTTTTGCATGAAGATCGCGAAACTCTTTAATCGCATCGCTCTCGATCAGCTTAGATGTGCCTGATTTCAATTCGGCAATCAGCTTGTCTAGCGCTTCGGCGAACTTTCCCGCGGGGTCTGTCGGCGTGTCTTTCGTCGTTGAGACGAAATGTTTGATGTACATCACATCGTCCTTATCAGGATCGATAAAGGTTAGATGAATGGCGACGGCGTACGCCGGCCCACCGCCCTCGATGTACTCGTCGCCAACAATGAGGAAGTCGCCAAACCCGTCCATGTCTTCCTCGTTATACGTGACATGGAGATCCGAAAATTCTTCTATGGGCGGATGATCCGCATTGCGGCGCCGTTGAAATCCATCGCGTAGAAGAATGCGCTTGCCGCGCTTAAAGTGCTTCCGGTACAGCTTGCCACAATGCTTCTCGAAGAAGACATGCTGCGTGCTCGCGAGGTCGTCTCCTAGCTTCTCGGCAAGGACCTTCGCCTCGGTAAAGCCAGCGTGGATGAATGTCGGCTTATGCTCGATGTGCTGCTCGTACAGATCAAACGCGGCGTCAGGTGCTATATCCTCTTTGACCAGAATGCCCGCAGTTATCCCCTGCTGGTTCAAGAAATCCCTCTTCAGGAGAGCCGATATTCCTGCGCCATCTTCGGCATGGTCGCCGTGGTACGGGTTAATGATGACGATCGCTTTGCCGGCCGCCTCGCAAATCGCACTCAATGTCCGGCCAAGTCCATTCAATGTTTCCCTTACCGGCTCTATGATTGGCACGAACCCCGATCCGGCGAGCAGCGCGGCCGTTTCGCGGATTGCGATCAGTTCAAACTGCTTTCCTCGGAAATAGGGGTGATACATGCGGGCTATGCCCAGGCCATTGCTTCGCCGAGCGGCGTGTGTACCGCTTCAACGAGTCGTTCATGGTCTGCGCGCCGCACTCGAATCGACAGGGCCGCGGACTGCAACGATACTGGCAACTGGTCGACAAGCTCGCCAAGAGGTGCCAAGTTGCGTGTCTGCTTCAATATCCGAACCATTTGATGGTGAACTTCCGCGGGGTCCAGTCGTGCAAAACAGCCGCGCATGGCACTATGCAGCATGGTGTTCGGCACATCCGGCACTGGTAATTTGAGTTCCTCGAGAATGGCACGCGCTTCCGTTGAACGAAGGGATTCGAAGATGGTTACGGGGCTTACAAGATCTGGTCGATCGGCCGCCTCACGAACCGTCTGAATTCGGTTCCAGCGCACAAGACTAAGCACGCCGATGTCACCAGAAGTGCTATCCATCACTCCCTGAACGTGAGCTTCGCCAGCAATGACGTAAATCTTCGCAAACACCTTGCGGTAGTTCGCAAGCTGATTGGCCAGGCGAGCCAATGAGTCGCGGTCCGACTTGATCTCGTAGACCGTGCTTGTTCCATTTAGGATGACCAGGTCGGCCTTGGATGAGCCAGCCCGAAACTCCGTCAGCATGCTAGCCGTTCTTAAGGAATGCCGTCCCAGGAGAATGTTCCGCGTCAAGGCAGAACGATAGACGTACTCGTCGCGCAATCCGGATTTCCGGAGGGCAGCGAAGGCTGTGTCGAAGGCCGAAGCGACCGTCACACCGGAAGAGCGACGGCACGGGAGGCCGGTCTGGCTGAAGAGACGCGCGAACAATGGTGAGCGCCCCTTCTTAGCCATTTCTCGGAATACGCCGGATGAAAAAAGGCGAGACAGGGCGGATAGCTGATTCGTCGTCTGTGCCATTTCCTTGCGCTTCGTCACGCCACGGCATCCTTTTTTCGATAATTTAGCATTCTAGTGCTCTGCGCCTGCACACTCAATGGGAGATTTGAGGCAATTTCGTCCCGCCTCATCGGGTCTGCGTTCCCCCGGCTTCCAAATGCCAACGACAGCCAAGATGGTCGCGCGGAAGATCCAGAGGCCGGTCCAGTTCGAGTTAATCGAGCCTATGCGAAGGTGAGTTCGCTGCGCTGAACGCTGCCATTCGCCGGTGCTACCGAGCCAACGACAGCAATGCGTGGTACCGCCGACGTAGGGGGCGAGACTGCCCAAGGTCCGTCTTGGCCGAACTGATGCCAGACTTTAGGCGATTCTCGTCTTCTATGGGATTCACTTGACCGAGGCCATGTCGATCATTAACTCGACTGAAACCACAAAAAGTGAGATGACCCCCTCAATAGCGCAATATCGTGCCATCATATGGGCATTTCACGAATGCTCCACGCCATGGCTAATAGACCTTCATTCAAGAAGCCGCCGCCAATCGGAACCACCGGCACTCCAGAAGAACTCTTTTACGCGCTGTCCGGCAGAGCAAAATCGCATGCGTATCTCCGTGGTCCGCAACAAGATGTACTGCGCGAATACGCCGACTACACGTTAGAACCGGATGTTGCGTTCGAATTGCCAACAGGATCGGGTAAGACAACGGTTGGACTCCTCATTGCCGAATGGCATCGCAGGCACAGTAAGACGCGCACCGCGTTTCTTACGTTGACCAATCAGCTGGCGGCTCAGGTGATTGGAGAAGCACACGCGCTCGGGATTGCAGTCGCGGACCTCAGAGGAAACAAAGAACGGAGATCCCGGACTGAAGAGGCGAAGTTTCTCGACGGCTCGGCGCTTGCCGTATCTACCTACAGCAACCACTTCAACGTAAGGCCGATCATTGCGAATTGCGGCGCCGTTGTATTTGACGACGCACATGGCGGCGGTGAATTCGCGGCGGCAATGTGGACGCTTCGAGTCACGGCGAAACATCATCCGGACCTTTACGCAAACCTCGTCGCGACGATGTGGCCGTTGATGACAGAGACACAGCAGAATTCCCTAAACGAAGCGACCAAGCCCAATCAAGTGGAAATCGTTGACATGGGGCTAGCCGCGCCAGCTCGTGACCAGTTCATACAAGTGCTGGACACCGAAATTCAACCTCAATCGTCCCTATCGTACGCTTGGTCTCAGGTGAAGTCGCACTTCCACGCCTGCCACATTTTCGTCTCCAAATCATCGGTTGCTGTCAGGCCCTACATCATTCCGACGTTTGATCATCCCCCGTTCTCGGACGCAGCTCATCGAATCTACTTTTCGGCAACCTTGGGCGACGTCGAAGATCTTAAGCGGGCGTACGCGGTCGAAAAGATTGAGACAATTCGAGCCGCCCAAAATCAGGATGGTCGCCGATTTGTCTTTGTCCCGGAATTGAGCATGGGCGAAGATCAGGCTTGGGGCGCGTTGGCTTCCGTCTGGACCCAATTGACACCTCAGCGTGCGGTGCTCATCGCGCCATCATTTTCCGCTGTGGAGCGGGCCGACCAACTACTACGAGATGGCCTCGGCAGTTTCAACTACTCAACCCTTCAAGCATCGGATATCGAGGAGTCCTTGGGTCAATTCACTGATGCCCACAACACCGTACTCGAATTGGCGAATCGCTACGATGGTCTCGATCTCCCAGACGATGACTGTCGATTACTTCTCTTGAGTGAGAGTCCGAAGGCCACAAATGAACTGGAAGCGAACCTGGCATCCGGATGGAAGCTCGGCCCGGCCTTGCGCTGGCGGGAGGCAACTCGCCTAGTGCAAGGCATGGGGCGATGCACGCGGAACGCTACCGACTTTGCTGTAATTGTTTTGTTCGGCGAGTCCTTGGTGAACGCTGCAACAAACAACGCACTTCTTCATCTCCTCCCGCAGACGCTACAAGCAGAAATTGCGTGGGGACGTACGCAGTTGCGCGAATTGAAATTGGACCCTGATGGTTTTGCCGAAATGATTTCCGGTCTCATAGCGGACAAGGCCTATCGCGGTGATGCAGAACAATCCATTTTGGACCATGCGGCGCAGACGCCAGCGATTTCACCTCCCGCGTCAATTGGTACCGCGTCACTTGAGGTTGCAAATGCAAAAGCATATTGGGCTGGCGATTTCTCGCGGGCCAATGAGTTAGCTCGCGCTATCGCCGACAAGCTCTCTGGCAGGGACTGGGCTGGATACAGGTGCTGGTGGCTCTATGCTGCGTCCCTCGCAGCAAGATTAGGAAAGAACAAGACAGCCGAGATCGATGCCCTGACCAGAGCGAAGAGTACGGGGATTAATGCCGGCTGGCTGGACCACGTCATCAGAGTGAGATCGACCACATTGTCGACAACAGAAACGATCGACGATCTTTCAGCCATCGTTCTAGAAAGGATATGGACAACGCTTGACGAGCAAGGGTGGTCCGGCAAGCGATTCCTCGATTTTGCAGATCGCTTGCTGACCGATCTCGCCGACACTCAGAACCACAGAGCTTTTCATCGAGGTCTTGTAGGCCTAGGACAGCTTCTCGGTGCCCAGGCCAATGCTCCAGGCCAGCAAGGTGATCCAGACGTAATTTGGAGACTCGGTGATGCGACGTGGGTTTGTTTCGAGGCGAAGTCGGAAAAACTCGAAAGCGGACGCGGCATAGCCAAGAAGGATCTGCTACAGGCTAAGGGACACGTTGAATGGGTTAAGTTCTTTGAAACCCAGGGAAAGAAAAACATCCGGATAATCGCCGTCATGGTGGCGCCTGTCGATAAGGTGCAACCGTCAGCGGAGCCGCATTGTGACGATGTCTATTTTCTTGGTACACAGGATATTGCTGAGTGGGCACGCAATGTTAGGACGGCACTTCTTGAAGTGCGCGCGAAATTCGCAGGCCGTGACTTTGCAGCGGCCAAAGATGAATTCGGGCAAGACATTGTGCGGCTGTCGTTAGACCTCCACGCTACGGTCGCTCACATAACTTCAATCCGGGTAACGTCGGGAAGTTAATCAAGGCGTATTCGCGTCATAGGCCGGCAATGGTCGGCAGAATTCACGCGACACGCGGGACGGCCATCAAACGAGCCCCCCGTCTTCTTGGCACGTGGTAGCTCATCGACGCATAGCCGACCTCGTCGACATCCCGCCCCAACGTCCGTTCAGGCCGACAAGCCGCCACCTCGCGCTTGTCAACATCCCTAACCGTCCCCAACCACCGGTTTTCCTCCCCCTTTGCGCCGCCGAGCGGAGGACTGGCGGACCGGGGAAGTCCGGACGCGATGTCCGAGCCGAAGGCGAGTTTGAGCGGCCGGCCGGGCCGGCGGTTCGCAGCGAGGGAAGCCCGCAGGGCCGGCGCAACGGGGTGTAGGAGTCAAGTACATGGGTAACAAACGAGTTCAGAGACATGCGTTACACCCTGAGCGACAGATAGTCGCCTTGGCGGCCTGATGGCAGCCGCTCATCGA
>JAIBAQ010000261.1 GCA_019695095.1 Candidatus Hydrogenedentota bacterium | reverse complement strand
TGGCGACTACTCCCAGGCCCTGAACCACAACCCGATCCTCCAGCGCTACGTGCCGGCTATCGCCGCATTCCTGCGGCAACATGAGACTTCCCACCTCCACGTCCGGTACGAAGATTTGGTGAAGACCTCTGAGGATTGGATGAAGCGCGTATACGAATACATTGGCGTCCCCTTCGAATCCGAGACCATCAACTACGGACAAACGGAACAGGGCCCACGAAAGGGATTGGGGGATCCCATCGGTGTGCAGCAGCATTCACGCCCCTCGACCTCTTCCCTTCAAAAGTGGGTGGAAGAACTATCCTCCGATCCGCATAAGCGTGCGCTGATGCAACGTGTGATTCAGGAGCTAGACCCGGAGGACCTCAAGACCTGTGGATATCCCGTCGAGTCTCTGTGGGATGCATTGGAAAAAGCGGGGGAGAGAAAACCTGCCGCTACCTCGAAGCGGCTGACGCGCTACCGCCTTCAACGGATTCTTATCGTCCGCCTGCGCAACCTTGCAAGATCAAACGGCCTGTTCCGTTCCTGCCTCACGAAAATGAAGTTGGTCTGCGACGTACTGCTGCGCGAGTAAATCAGTCTACTTTGCGTATTCGAAATTGTACTCTGCAGAGTCAAGACGCGGTGCCCGCGCATCCTTTGGCGAAATGAGAGTCGCAGGTATTGGCCACTCAATCCCGATAGCAGGATCGTCGTAAGCCAGGCTCCGCTCCAACTCGGGCGTCCAGAACGCCGTGCACTTGTAATACACGTAGGTCCGGTCCTCCAGGGCCACGAACCCATGTGCAAACCCCGAGGGAATCCACATCGCGAGGCAGTTCTCTCCACTTAGCGTGCGCCCGACCCATTTGCCGAACGTTGGCGACCCGCGACGCAAATCGACGGCAACGTCAAAAACTGCCCCGGTGGTCACGCGAACGAACTTGCCTTGGCCTTGAGGCTCAAGTTGATAGTGTAAACCGCGCAATGTACCTCTTGCGGACAAACTTACGTTGTCTTGTACAAAGCGAAGATCGAGCCCTGCCTTCTTCCACTCGCGTTCGCTATGCACTTCGGTGAAGAAACCTCGCTCATCCTTGAACACCGGCGACTCGATGAGCAATACGTCAGGAATTTCTGTCTGCGATATCGTAACTGGCATCGAATTGATTCTGCTTTCTGCTGGCTCGTCCGAAACGTAGACGCCGCTTTAAGACACAGTGTCTATCCTAAGGGCACTCATTACACTCACGAACTTGCCCGCCATGACACTGAACCCTGCATTTCAAATTTAAACTCGACAGGCTGACCGCCCATCTTGGTCATTCGCTCCGCAACCACGTGTTTCTTGAACGCGGGGGTGTAAAACAGTAAGTAACCACCGCCACCCGCGCCCAACAATTTGCCTCCCGTTGCACCGGCCTTCTTCCCCTCGGCAAGCATTTCCTCGATACGCGGCGTCGCAATTCGAGAAGCCATCTGGCGCTTCTGCCGCCAGACCTCGCTCAACAACTCGCCAAATGTATTCAAGCGTCCCTGAAGCACCGCGTTCTTCATGTCCACCGTGAGGGTTTTCAAAGCATCCATCGCGTCCACACTCGGCTTGCGCCGTTGCGTGTAGTTGCGAACCTGTGTGTCGATGATGCCGTCCGATACGCGCGTCTTGCCTGTATAACAGAGCAGCAAGTTGTATTGAAGTTCGTTCACCGTGTCGGGTGACAAGCGAAGCGGGTTCACAATCACGTTGTCCGGAAGAAACTCGATATAGTTGAATCCCCCGAAAGCAGCCGCGTACTGGTCTTGCATGCCCCCTTTAAGCGCAAGGTCGCCCCGCTCGATGGTATACGCAAGCTCGGCAATCTCATAGGGCGTCATCGGTTGCTGAAAGTAGTCCTGAAACAAGGTCACCAAGGCCACAACCACGCTGGAGGACGAACCCAATCCGCTCCCTGGAGGTGCGTCGCTGTGCAAAAACAGATCGAAACCCTTGGCGCGCTTTCGCCCCCGCAATCTCGCGATCGTTGCCTTCGCCAAGTCCAGCTCGCCGTCCATGACGAATTCCTGGCGCGTGTCGTACCGCGCCACGATATCGAAGTCCAGCGAGTGAACTTGGATGGTATTGTCATTGCGCGGTTTGCAGCTCGCGTACGCGTACTTGTCGATGGTCGCGCTGAGCACACAGCCCCCGCGTTCGCGGCGATAGGGGTCGACATCGGTGCCGCCGCCGGCAAAACTGATGCGCAATGGGGCTTTGCACCGTACAATCATTGTGGAGTTACGCTTCTAAACACCGTAGGCATGCTGCGTGGTACTCCAGTTACTTGTCGAGATACGGGGGAGTGCCCGCCGCCAAGTCGAACTGCGCACGCTTCATATCCGCGTCCACCATGCATCGCACCAATTCTCGGAAGGTTATCCGCGGCACCCAATTCAGTTTCTCGCGCGCTTTTGTGGCATCCCCGATGAGCAAATCCACCTCGGACGGACGGAAATACCGGGGATCGATGTCTACGTAGTCCTTGTAGTCAAGGTCCAAGTACGAGAACGTCTCCTCAAGAAACTCGCGCACCGTGTGCGTTTCGCCCGTAGCGACGACATAGTCATCCGCATCATTCTGCTGCAACATCAGCCACATGGCTTCAACATAATCCTTGGCGTGACCCCAATCGCGTTTCGCGTCGAGATTCCCGAGAAACAGCTTCTGCTGCAAGCCCAACTTGATGCGAGCGGCCGCGCGTGTGATCTTGCGCGTCACAAACGTCTCTCCGCGCCGCGGCGATTCGTGATTGAACAGAATGCCGTTGCTGGCATGAAGGCCATACGCCTCGCGGTAATTCACCGTGACCCAGTAGGCAAATACTTTGGCTGCCGCATACGGACTACGGGGGTGAAAGGGGGTCGCCTCAGACTGCGGCGTCTCCTTCACCAGACCGTACATCTCACTGCTCGATGCCTGGTAGAAGCGCGACTTTCCTCCCGTATGGCGGATTGCCTCAAGGATGCGCAACGTCCCCATGCCCGTCACATCCGACGTATAGATGGGTGTGTCGAAACTTACGCGCACGTGACTCTGCGCGCCAAGGTTGTAGACTTCGTCAGGTTTGATATCTCCGATGATGCACGAGAGTCCCGTCGCGTCCGATAGGTCGCCATATATCAGATTCAAGCGAGGGTCTGGCTCGTGCGGATCTTGGTAGATATGGTCGATACGGCCCGTATTGAAAGAACTCGAGCGACGGATGAGTCCGTACACCTGATAGCCCTTCTCAAGCAACAGTTCCGCCAAGTAGGAGCCGTCCTGGCCGGTAATGCCGGTAATCAATGCTCGTTTCACAGAGTGCAGCTTTCTTTGTCGTGTTGTTTGTCAGGCCTACCTGCCGCCCATGCACCGGCAAGTCCGCGGATTATCGCAGAACCCAAGCTCTTGGCACAAAATCGCGTGATTAGGTCAAAATTGTGCTCGATCGTGGTATTCTTGCGCTTCACCAAAAGGAGTGTACGCCATGTCCCTTGTTGCCGGAATGATCCTATTCTGTTACCTCACACAGACTCCATCCGTCGAAGTGCGCTGTGAAGAGGACGTCTACACCATCGTCAGCCCCAACAACGGTTCAGGTCCCCTCTGGAGCTACGGCTGCACGCCCATTGTCCGCTATGGCGACGACGTTTTCGTCAGTCAGATGGAAACCGGAAAGGATGTTCCAAGACTCTGCAACACGCGTTGGATTCTTCGCAGACGCACGGCGGAGGGTTGGCCCGTAGTCGCGGAAGCGGAGGGGTATCGACAGCGTGAACCAACTTCGCTCGGCGTCCTATCTGACGGCACCTTGCTCCTTAATGTAAACGACTCCACCATGCCTCCCGGCACGGAATACGGCCCATGCAACCCGCACCTGCTAACGTTTTCGCTCTCGGATCCCGCCATCAACGGGCAGACCCTTGCCCCGCAATGGGTCGGTACGCCCAAGTTCACGGATCACTCGTATCGTGGCTATAGTGTCGATTCCTCGGCAGACCAGATTCTCATGATGAACATCGACGCCGAGACAAGCGTTCAGAACTGGTCTTGGATGAATGCGAAAGGGGAAACACTCAGCAAAGGTCAGATCACCTTCCCCATACGATCCTGCTATCCGCAAGTTGCCCTCATGAAGGGCGCGGCCCACGTGATGGCGATAGGGGACATTGTCGAGCCGATCGAGGAGTGGAGGAACTATAAATTCGAACAGACGAACCAAAAATGGGACTACGTATTTCGCATCCTCCACTACGCTTACACGCCCGACATCGCGAAGCAGGACTTCGCGCCCCCAATCGAGATTGCCAACGTCGATAAGACTGCCGGCGCCATTTCGAATCAGGATATGTGGATAGCCCCGGACGCCTCTGCCTACCTCATCTATACGGAACGTGAGGTCCAGTCCACGCTCATGCGCGACAAGTTTTTCCCGGATAAGTCCATCTTGGGTTCTCTGTGGCTCGCCATCGTCAAGGACGGACAGGTAGTCTCCAAGCAGAACCTGATTCCGGGCGCCCCTGAGCGTGAAGTGCCCTCGGCCCGTTTTCACGAGACTCCGGACGGCACCCTGTATGCCGTGCTCTACACGACGGGCGCCGACGCGGGCAACAAGCTCATGCGCATCTATCCCAAGCTCGACACGGAGAACCTCACACCGATTCCATTGAAGACGCCGTTCTCCAGTTTCACGCTGGCTTCGGTCCGCGCAGGCTGCAAACCGTCGAATACCATCGATATTTTCGGTCACGCAAAGGGAGGCGAGACGTTGAGCTACGCGCAGGTTGTCCTTCGGTGACCTTACCATGACGCCAAGAGCAATTGAGTCGTGGAGAGTCACAATGCGCGCATGCGTCGTACTACTGATACCGCTGGCAATCCTGCAAAGACTTCTTGCCGCAGACTTGGGCGATGTTCCGACGCATCAGAATTCGAAGATGTCGCACGTGACGGTTGAGAACGCAAAGGACAACGAGTACCTGACCATCTGCCCCAATCTGTGTGAACTGCCCGATGGAAGCCTCTTAATCGCTTACCATCGCACTACGCAGGTCGACTTCAACGGCAAATACAGCACATGGACTCGCGTATCCAAGGACGGAGGGAATACCTGGAGCGAAGCGCGACCTTTTGCCGACAATCTCCAAGCTCCCGGGCTAGTCCGACTCCGTTCAGGTGACATCCTTCTCAACGGCTGCACGGTGCTCGACGAGCATTGGTCCACGACGCTGAGACTATTCCGCTCCAAGGACAACGGCGAGACGTGGAACGAGCAGAAGCCGATCTGGGAGAAGTCGAAGGGGATTCGCTTGCAGGGTGGGTGTGCATCCCTTGTCCAACTAGAATCGGGTCGAATCGTCTGCCCCATGTTTGGCAGCGACATCGAGGCCACCGACTACAGCCAAGCGACCCAGCAACAAAAAGCCGGATGCTACTACTCCGACGACGACGGCAAGACCTGGCGGGAAGGCAAAGGCAAAGTCTCGCTGCCGAAGCGCGGAGCGATGGAGCCGTCTGTCGCCGAACTCAACGACAGCACGCTGATTATGACACTGCGCACTCAACTTGGATTTATCTACGTGTCGCGTTCAGCGGATGGGGGTGATACGTGGAGTGAGGCATGGTCTTCCGGGTTGGAAGCGCCGGAAGCGCCTTTCGTCATGAAAGCATTCCCAGACGGTAAGGCGCTGCTAATGGTCTACTGCTCCGGCACGTTCGACCCCAATCACCACCACAGCGGCGAGCGGACGCCGTTAACGGCCGCCATCTCCAAAGACGCGGGCAGAACGTGGCGCAAGGTCGGCGATGTGGTGGGCGGCCCTCATGAATTCGGGGCTTGCTCGATCTGCTTCACCCAATCCGGCAAGGTTATCATCGCGTACGATTGGCACCGCATCCCTTGGGACAGAAACCTAAAGACCGGCGGCGTGAGGTTGGCCATCGCGGATGTCGCATGGTTTGACGAAACCAAGTGAGTACACAGCTTATGTGGACCTGTGTGATGTTCTTCGCGATTGCTCTGGTGACTGGCCTGATGGGGATTATTGGTAAGCCGATGGGTCTTCTCAAATGGCTTGTGATCGTTAATGAAGACCCAAATGGAACATTCGCACAGCGTCACAAAGTGCTGTGCGCAAGACTTGGATTGCTCTGCGTGAGTCTCGGAGCACTCCTTATCGGTGCAGGCTACGTGTACTTACTTCTACAAACTGATTCACCCCCTGCCTAATCCAAAGAAGCCAGTAATAGTCCATGCGAGTGGAGGTCAGCAGGGTGATAGCAAGTGACAATTACCCCGCCTTATTTCCAACTACACAATTCGCTCTGCCGTATTTCCTTCTCATTCACAGTCCCTCAGGCTATCGACACGCGCCGTCCTTTCGGATACACTCTTGACACGCCTATCCCGTGCGCAGGGCAGGGGATAGGGTCAGGAGTGCCACTGCGTGTCCATTCGCCAGTATGAGGCCATAAAGTCGAAATCCGCGCGTTTCGTCGTCGGACTAATGTCCGGCTCTTCCTGTGACGGGATCGACGCGGCATTTGTCCGAATTAAGGGAACCGGGAGCAGCATTCGACTTAAGTTGATCGCCTTCGCCACCACCCCGTACACGGCCTCAATCAGGGAAAGGCTGTTATCGCCCAAACTTGACACCC